>CBRGOK010000598.1:0-2802 GCA_967798035.1 uncultured bacterium | reverse complement strand
GAGGAGGGGGCGGGGGCGGAGGCGGAGGCGGGCCGAACCTCCCTCCGCCGAGGGTGACCGTCTTCCTCACCGATTCGCCGGGGGACGACCTCCTGTCGCTCGTGGGCCAGGTCGAGGCGGTCGTCCTCTTCCGCCAGGGAGGAGGGAGCTCGGGCGACCTCCTCGCGGCGACGGTTCCGGTCGACCTCGCCGCGCTCCGCGACAGCAACCTGCCGATCGCGTCGGGGACGATCCCTCCGGGGATCTACAACGCGGCGTCCCTCACCCCCCAAACCGGAGGGGTCACCTGCCGCACGGAGTCGGGCGTTCTCGTGCCCGTGACGGCGTTCGGGAACCCCGCGGGGAGCCTCCTCCCGTCGATCGGGGTCGCGAATGGCCAGGAGTTGGCGCTCCAGCTGGACGTCGACCTGACCCGGGGCCTGACCGTGTCGGGGGGCGGGCTCGTGTTCGTGCCGATCCTCCTCGGCTTCGCGCTGCCGGCGGGCTCCCGGGTGGCCGAGTTCGATGCCATCGTCACCGCCGAGACCCCCTCCCAGGGGATCTTCCGGGCCGACCTCGTGCCCCAGGACTCGACGACGGCGCTCGGGTCGATCGAGGTCGAGGTCGAGGGGACCGACCTCCTCGTCGGGGCGAACGGGCAGATCCTCCCCTCCGCCGGGGCCTTCTTCTCGGCCCTGTCGGTCGGGAGCCGCGTCGCCGGGCGCGGAGCCTGGCAGGCCGCGGGGTTCGTCGACGCGACCTCGGCGAGGATCGAGACGGGCTCCGGCATCACGGTCGAGATCACGGGCCCGATCCTCGCCGTCGACCCGTTCAACACGATCCTCGCCCTCGAGGTCGGTTCGGTCGAGAGCGGGACGGCGATCGCGGATCCCGTGCTCGACTCCTTCGGCAATCCGGCCGCGATCCTCCTCGACTTCGACGCCTCCACCACCTTCTTCCTCGAGGACCCTCCCGCGACCGCGAGCTCCCTCGACCTCCGGGTCGGGCAGCGGGTGCGCACGCGGTTCGTCACCTTCGCGGGCTTCCCCCTGCGGGTCGACTCGGTGTCGATCGAGCGCCTCGAGGTCGACTTCGAGGGGACGATCACCGACACGGCGGGCCTCCCCGCCTCCCTCGTCGTGACGCTCGACGCCGACGACCCCCAGGTCCTCGGACTCCTCGTCTCGGGCCCGGTCCAGGTCGACCTCTCCGCGGTCGGGGCGCCGACGCTCCTCCTGCGCGGCTCTCCCCCGCTGAACCTCGGCACCTCCTCCGCCGACTCGGACCTCCTCGTCGGGCAGCGGGTGACGATCCGCGGGACCTCCGTCCCGGCGGGGATCGCCGCCACGGCCCTCGAGGTGCTCCCCGGCCGGGTCCTGACCGGGACGGTCACCTCCGTCAACGCCGGGGCGGGAACCTTCAACTGCACGTTCGTGGGGCCGGACCCGGCCGATCCGTTCGGCGGGACGACGACGAGCCCCTCGGTGGTCCAGGTCCAGACCTCCTCCCCGGCGCTCGTCCTCCTCGGGACGAACGGCGCCCCGACGACGATGGCCGGCATGTCGACCGCGTTCCTGAACCCTCCCGTCGGCCAGACGCTCCGCGCCGAGTTCCAGGGGGTCGGGACCCAGGTGGGCTCGACGCTCCGGGCCTTCGACGTCCGGCTGCGATATCAGTAGCCTGCGCTCGCGCGCGCGGGTCCCGAGCGCGCGGACTCCCCCCGGATGGCCGAACCCGCCGACCCCAGGAACGGAGAGGACGCCGCCGCTCCCTCGCCGGGAGGGGGCGGCGAGGGGTTCGCCCGGTCGATCCTCCCCTTCTTCGTCACGCCGCTCGTCGTCGTCGGCCCGCTCGTCGTCCTCTCGGCGGCCTTCCTCCTCCTCTTCGTCGCGCGCGAGCGGACCCCCGCCGAGAACCTCGTCCGCGTCCTCGACGGAGGGGCGAACGAGCGCTGGCAGGCTGCCTTCGAGCTGCAGCGCCAGCTCCAGGATCCGGAGGCGGCGCAGGAGACCGGTCCCGCGTTCCTCGACCGGCTCCTCGACGCCTACGGGCGGGCGGGGGAGGACGACCCGCGGGTCCGGGAGTTCCTCGGCGCCGCGCTCGGGAACCTCCGGGACGCGCGCGCCGTCCCCGCGCTCCTGCGGGCCCTCGAGGAGCCCGGCGCGGACGCCTCGGGCCGGATCCGGCTCGCGGCCCTGCGGGGGCTGGCGGCGATCGGCGAGCCCTCCGCGACCACGGCCGTCGCGAAGGTGCTCCGCGAGGATCCCGACCGGGGCCTGCGGATGGGCGCGGCAAACGCCCTCGGCAGCCTCCACGGGGAGGAGGCGGCGGCCGCGCTCGTCTCCGCCCTGCGCGACGGCGAGGTGCAGGTGCGGTGGAACGCCGCCCTGTCCCTCGCCGCGATGGGGAGGCGCGAGGGGATCCCCCAGCTCCTCGAGATGCTCGACCGGGGGAACCTGTCGTTCTTCACCGGCGCGCGGGCCGAGGATCTCCGGGAGGAGGCGCTCGTCTCCGCGGTCCGCGCCCTGGCGAGCCTCGGGGCCGTCGAGGCCCTCCCCGGCATCGAGGCCCTCGCCCGCTCCGACCGCAACCCCCGGGTCCAGGACGCCGCGCTCCGGGCGCGGCGGGAGCTCTCCCCGAGGTGACGCGCCATCCCCTTGAATCCGGAACACGTCCCCCTACGCTGGCCGCCCCGTCCCGCGCTCGGGGAAGGGCGGCCCCGCGAAGCGGGAGCGCGCCCGGGCATCGTTCGGACACCCGGCCGCGCCGACCGCCCTGCACGGCGAGAAGGATCCCCGGGCGTCGAATGGGCCCTCCCCGGCG
>CBRGOK010000597.1:0-2803 GCA_967798035.1 uncultured bacterium | reverse complement strand
CACGAGGTCGTCGTCGTGATCGGACACCTCGGGTACGAGGTGGTCCGCTCCCTCGGGGAGGGGGGGGACCTCGGCCTGCGGATCCGCTACGTCGAGCAGGGGGACGCGCTCGGGATCGCCCACGCCGTCTCGAAGCTCGAGAGCCGCGTCTCCCGCCCCTTCTTCCTCTTCCTCGGGGACATCTTCTTCGAGACGGAGAACCTCGGGCGGATGCTGGAGGTGTTCGACGGCTCCCGCGTGAGCGGGGTGCTCGCGGTCAAGCGCGAGCCCGATCTCGAGAAGATCAAGCGCAACTTCGTCGTCGTCGTCGGGAAGGACGGCCTCGTCGCGCGCGTGATCGAGAAGCCGCGCCACCCGAGGACCGACGTCAAGGGGTGCGGCCTCTACCTCTTCGACCTCTCCTTCTTCGACGCGATCCGGCGCACCCCCCGCACGGCGATGCGCGACGAGTACGAGATCACGGACTCGATCCAGATCTTCATCGACGACGGCTACGGGGTCGCCGCCGAGGAGGTCGTGAAGGAGGACCTGAACCTCTCCTACCCCCACGACCTCCTCGCGATCAACCTCCACGTCCTCGACCGCCTCGGCCTCCCCTCCCTTCTCGGGAAGGGGGTGCGCGTCGCGGAGGGGGCCCGCATCGAGCGCTCCGTCCTGATGGACGGCGTCGTCGTCGAGGCGCCGATCCGGATCCGCGACTGCCTCGTCTTCCCCGACCAGGTCGTCGCGCGCGTCGCCGACCTCGAGCGCACGATCCTCCTCCCCGGCCACGAGATCGACTGTCGCGGCTCCATCCCGGCGCGCGACGGCAAGTAGTCCGCCCGGGGCGCCCGGTAGAGTCCCGGCCATGGACCTCCCGTCTCCTCCGCCGGGCCCGCGCAGACGGCGGCGCCGGCGGCTCCTCCTCGCGGGGGGCGGGGTCCTCCTCGCCCTCCTCGTCGCCGAGGCCCTCCTCGCGCGTGAGGCGGACGCGGCGAGGGAGCGCCTGGTCCGGGAGGCGGGGCCCTTCCAGTTCTTCACGCTGCGGACGGCCGACGGCCGGGTCCTCTCGAAGCACCGCGGCTCCTTCGAACTCGTCCTCGATCCCGTCCTCGCCTACCGGAACCTGCCGGGCCAGCGGGGTCCGGGGTTCGCGATCAACGCGCGCGGCTACCGCGGCCCCGAGCTGCGCCCCCGCGAGCCCGGCGTCCCGCGGATCGTCCTCCTCGGCGGCTCGACCGCCTTCGGGTTCGGGATCGGTCGGGACGAGGACACCCTCGCGGCGCGCCTCGAGCGGGAGCTCGCCCCCGCCGAGGTCGTGAACGCCGGGGTCATCGGGTACGTCTCCGGGCAGGAGCTGGCCCTCCTGCGGGCGGAGGTGCTCGACCTCGACCCGCAGGTCGTGATCGCCTTCGACGGCTGGAACGATTTCCGGACGGCACGCCTGCGCCCGGACGGGACGCTCGCGACGGTCCTGTTCGCGCAGGTCGAGGACCTCGCCTCCGAGGCGGCGCTCGCGCGCCGGGACTTCTCCTTCGCTTTCCGCGTCGCCTTCTCCCACGTCTTCCGGCAGATCCGGTCGAGGATCCGCCAGGCGCTCGCGCCCGCCCCGGAGCCGTACGCGCCCGGCCGCCCCACGGAGGA
This sequence comes from uncultured bacterium, assembly GCA_967798035.1. Taxonomy (GTDB): domain Bacteria; phylum Planctomycetota; class UBA1135; order UBA1135; family JAKEFM01; genus JAKEFM01. Next base: position 1,180 of record CBRGOK010000597.1, on the reverse strand, counting down.
GGAGGTCGAGGGTCGCCTCGCCCCCTACCTCCGCAATGTCCTCGGGATGCAGGCCGCCTGCCGCGCGAAGGGGTGCCGCTTCCTCCTCGTCATACAGTCGGAGCGGCAGGCCGACCCCGCCTACCGCGCGTTCGCCTCCCGTGCCACGCGCGCGGTCCTGGAGGCGGGAGGGGAGGCGCTCGACGCCGCGACCCTGGAGGACCTGCGGCCCGGGCACTTCCTCGACGACGTCCACCTCACGGTCGAGGGAAACACCCTCGTTGCGAAGTCGATCGCCGGCCGAGTCCGCTGAGCGGATCGCCGGGCCGGCTCCCTACGGAATCCCTTCCTGGAGCTCGACCTCGTCCACGGCGACCCAGCTCCCCGGCGCCGTCCCGGTGAGGGTGAGCCGGAGGAAGGCCGGCGCGGGGATCGAGGGGATGAACTCGAAGACCTGGGTCTGCCAGAGGCCGTAGAGGCCCGAGGCGACTCCGAGCGGGCTCCACGCGAGCCCGTCCGCGCTCCCCTCGAGGGTGAGGGTCAGCGGGAGGAGGAACCGCCCGACGCTGTAGTCGAGGGTGACGGTCGCCCGTCCGATCCACCGGTTGGACCAGCCCGAGAGATCGGCGGTCAGGAGGTTCGGCGGAAACGCGCCAGGGTTCCACATGTCGGCCCACTCGTAGATCCCGTTGAACGCGTTGGTCGGGAAGTGGGTCGTGCCGTTCCCCTCCGTCCAGTAGGAGGAGGCCGAGGCCGGCGCTCCGAGCGCCATCTGACCCGGCACGAGGATCCTCGCCGCGGCGCCTCCCTCGAGCAGGGTCCGCCCTTCTCCTCCGTAACCCCCCGCCGTCCCTCCCGGCCCGCCGGCCCCGCCGCCGACGTCGATCGTCGCCCCCGGCAGGACCGACACGCCCGCGAGTCCGCGCAGGAGGATCGCGCCGCCGGACCCGCCTCCTCCTCCGCCGGAGGTCGCCCCTCCCGCCTCTCCCGCGCCCCCTCGTGCCGAGACGGTTCCCGCGACAGTCAGCGTCCCGGTGCAGACGAGGTAGAGCCCGCCGCCGCCGCCTCCGCCCCATCCTCCGGGACCGGCTCCGCCTCCACCCCCTCCGCCTCCCGCTCCCCCCCGGGTCTGGGAGAGGAGCGCATCCCCGCCCGTCAGTCCGCCGTCGGGTCCCTGCGCGCAGAAGCCCCAGTAGTTCCC
>CBRGOK010000596.1:0-2806 GCA_967798035.1 uncultured bacterium | reverse complement strand
CGGAGACGGGGGAGCGCTTCTTCGCCGCCCTCGTCCGGCACCTCGCCGGGGCCCTCGGCACCCACGGCGCCTGGGTGACCGAGTTCCTTCCCGAGAAGCGCCGGCTCCGCGCGCTGGCCTTCTGGCTCGGGGACCGGCTGGTCGAGTACGAGACGGGGATCGACGGGACCCCCTGCGAGGCGGTGATCACCCAGCGCCGCCTCCTCCACATCCCCGACCGCTTGTTCGAGCTCTACACAGGGGACCCCGAGGTCCGCGCGCTGGGGGCCTGCAGTTACATGGGGGTCCCGCTCGAGGACCTCGACGGGACCGTCCTCGGCCACCTCGCGGTCCTCGACCTCCGGCCGATGCCGGAGGAGCCGAGCCGGCTCGCGCTCTTCCGGATCTTCGCCGACCGGGCGGCGGCGGAGCTGCGGCGGCTGCGCGCGGAGAAGGAGATCCGCGAGCGGGAGGCGAAGCTCGCGCGCCTCGTCGACAGCGCGATGGACGCGATCCTCGAGCTCGACGCCGACCTGCACGTCACGCGCTCGAATCCGGCGGCGGCGAGGATCTTCGAGTGGGAGGGGGACCGGCTCTCCCCCGGGGACTTCGCCCGCTTCCTCGCGCCGGAGTCGGTCGAGCGGCTGCGGTCGCTCCTGCGCGAGGTCGAGGCCCGGCCCGAGGGGGCGCGCTCCCTCTGGATCCCGGGCGGGCTCTCGGCGGTGCGGGGCGGAGGGAAGCCCTTCCGCGCGGAGGCGACCCTCTCGCGCTACGAGATCCACGGGGGGACCTACTTCCTCCTCATCCTGCGCGACGCCGAGGAGCGACTCGAGGCCGAGCGCCGCATCCGGTCCCTCGCCTCGCAGGCGCAGTACCTGCGCGAGGAGATCCGGGAGCTGGGCGGGTTCCAGGGGATCCTCGGGGAGAGCCCGGCGCTCCGCGCCGTGCTCGAGGACGTCCGCCAGGTCGCCCCGACCGACGCGGGGGTCCTCCTCCTCGGGGAGACGGGGACCGGGAAGGAGCTCGTCGCGCGCGCCCTGCACGAGGCGAGCGGCCGCCGAGAGAAGCCCTTCGTCAAGCTCAACTGCGGGGCGATCCCGAAGGACCTGATCGAGAGCGAGCTCTTCGGCCACGAGAAGGGGGCCTTCACCGGCGCGACCGCGCGACGGGAGGGGCGCTTCGCGCTCGCCGACGGCGGGACGATCTTCCTCGACGAGGTCGGGGAGCTTCCCCTCGAGATGCAGGTGAAGCTCCTGCGCGTGCTGCAGGAGGGGGAGTTCGAGCCGGTCGGCTCCTCGAGGACGGCGCGGGTCGACGTCCGGGTCGTCGCGGCGACGAACCGCGACCTCGAGGCGGCGATCCGCGAGGGGTCGTTCCGGGAGGACCTCTACTACCGCCTCAACGTCTTCCCGATCCGGCTCCCGGCCCTGCGGGAGCGAGGGGAGGACGTCGGAATCCTTGCGCAGGCCTTCGCGGACCGCTTCGCGCGGAAGATCGGTCGGTCGCTTGCGCCCCTGACCCCCGAATGCCTGGAGCGGCTGCGGCGCTACGACTGGCCGGGGAACGTCCGGGAGCTGGAGAACGTCGTCGAGCGGGCCGTGATCACCGCCCGGGACGGGTGCATCAACCTCGAGCGGGCGCTCCCGGAGACCGCGCGCGGCGCGAGGGCGCCGGAGGAGGGGGAGGACCGGGTCCGGACCGCGCAGGAGCTGAAAGACCTGGAGCGGGACAACCTCCGGCGCGCCCTCGAGCAGTGCGGCGGGCGCGTTTCCGGAGAGAAGGGTGCCGCGCGCCTCCTCGGGGTGAACCCTTCGACGCTCGCCTCGCGGATGAAGGCGCTGGGGCTGCGGGCCGCCGAGTAGTCGCGAGATCTCGCGAGCGATCCCGAGATCCCGCGAATCGGGGCGCCGCCCGCGGGCCGGGATCGCGAAGTTTCCTGGGAGGAAGGCCCGGCACGGCCGTTGTTCTTCCCGGGAGTCCCACCCCAACCAATCAAGGAGACTCCCGTGAAACACAACTACACGTACGCCGCGACGCTGGAGGCCGCCCAGAGACCGAGCTGGACCGTCGAGGAGGTGCTCGGCGACCGCCGGCTCGACTTCGATCGCCCCTTCCTCCCCGAGGGGCTCGCGCAGGTCGAAGGTCTCTCCTTCCTCCCACGGCAGGAGCGGCTGCTCCTGAATCAGATCCGCGGGCACGAGTACCTCTCGACGTTCGGGCTCGTCGAGGAGTTCATCCTCCCCTTCGTGATGGACCACGTCCGGGGGACGCTCGACGGCGAGGACACCCAGACGCGGGCCCTGCTGCAGTTCGCCGGGGAGGAGGCGAAGCACATCCACCTCTTCAAGGAGTTCCGGAAGACCTTCGAGCGCGGGTTCGGGACGCGCTGCGAGGGGATCGGCCCGGCGAAGGCCGTCGCCGAGAAGGTCCTCTCCTACCCTCCTCTCGCCGTCGCCCTCGCGATCCTCCAGATCGAGTGGATGACGCAGAAGCACTTCGTCGAGAGCGTGCGGAGCGACGCGAGGATCGACCCGCTCTTCCAGAGCCTGCTGCGCCACCACTGGATGGAGGAGTCGCGGCACGCGAAGCTCGACACGCTCATCGTCGAGGCCTTGGCGGCGACCCTCTCGAAGGAGGAGGTCGCCCGCGGGTTCGAGGGCTACCTCGAGATCGGCGGCTTCCTCGACGGCGGGCTCCGCGAGCAGGCGCGCCTGAACCTCGAGAGCCTGGAGCGCGCCTCGGTGCGGCGGCTCTCCCCGGAGGAGACCGACGCCGCGATGGAGGCCCAGCACCAGGCGCTCCGCTGGACCTACCTCGGCTCGGGGAT
>CBRGOK010000595.1:0-2807 GCA_967798035.1 uncultured bacterium | reverse complement strand
CGGAGGAGACGACCGGCCTCGACCTCGTCGAGTGGCAGCTGCGGATCGCCGCGGGCGAGGAGCCTCCCGCCGCGCCTCCGGTCCGCGGGCACGCGATCGAGTTCCGCGTCTGCGCCGAGGACCCGGAGACCTTCCTCCCCTCGCCGGGGAGGATCCTGGAGCTGCGCCTCCCCTCGGGGGAGGGGATCCGCTGCGACTTCGGCTTCGACTCGGGGGACGCGATCCCCCCCTTCTCCGATTCCCTCATCGGAAAGCTCGTCGCGTCGGGCCCGACCCGGACGAGCGCGATCGAGCGCGCGGTCGGCGCGCTCGAGGGACTCTCGATCGAGGGGCTGAAGACGAACCTGCCCCTCCTGCGGCGCATCGCCGCCTCCGAGGCCTTCCGGGCCGCCGACCTCTCGACCGACTTCCTCTCGCGCCGGAGTCGAGCATGATCCGATCGAACATGGCCGGGGTGATCGTCGAGGTGCGGGTGAAGGCGGGGGACCGCGTCTCCGCCGGGCAGGAGGTCGTCGTCCTCGAGTCGATGAAGATGCAGCTCCCGATCGCGTCGGACGCCGCCGGCACCGTGAAGGCGGTCCGCGTGAAGCCGGGGGACTTCGTGAACGACGGGGACCCCCTCCTCGAGCTCGCGTGACGGGTCGGATCGAGCTCCGGGAGGTCGGGCCCCGCGACGGCCTCCAGAACGAGTCGGCGACGGTGCCGACTTCGACGAAGGTCGTCTTCGTCGAGCGCCTCGCCGCCGCGCGGCTCCCGTACGTCGAGGCGACCTCCTTCGTCTCGCCGAAGTGGATCCCGCAGCTCGCCGACGGCCCCGAGGTGGCGAAGGGCCTGAAGAAGCGTCCCGGCACCACCTACGCCGCGCTCGTCCCCAATCTCAAGGGGTACGAGGCCTTCCGGGCCGCCGGGACCCTCGACGTCGCCGCCGTCTTCATGAGCGCGACGGAGACCCACAACCGCAAGAACATCGCGAAGTCGATCGGCGACACCTTCCCGGTCCTGCGCGAGGTCGTCGATGCGGCGCGCCGCGACGGCTTCACCGCGCGAGGCTACGTCTCGGTCGTCTTCGGCTGCCCGTACGAGGGGAAGGTGCCGGTCGAGAGCGTGCTCCGGGTCGCGCGCGAGCTCCTCGCGATGGGGTGCGAGGAGATCTCGCTCGGGGACACCGTCGGGTACGCCAACCCGCGGCAGGTGAAGGAAGTCCTCGCCCGCGTCTTCGAGCTCGCCTCCCCCGGGCGCTTCTCGCTCCACTTCCACGACACGCGCGGCACGGCCCTCGCGAACGCGCTCGCCGCCTTCGAGGCCGGGGCGAGGAAATTCGATGGCTCCGTGGGCGGCCTCGGCGGCTGCCCCTACGCCCCGGGCGCCGCCGGCAACGTCGCCACCGAGGAGCTCGCCTACCTCTTCTCCGAGATGGGGCTCGAGACGAGCGTCGACCTCGACGCGCTCCTCGACGCCGCGCGGTTCATCGCCCAGGCGCTCCACCGCGAGCTGCCGAGCAAGTACCTCAAGGCCCGCTCCTCCGCCCGACCCGCATGAGCGAACTCGTCCTCGTCGAGCGCGACGGTCCCCTGTCGATCGTGCGCCTCAACCGTCCCGACGTCCTGAACGCCCTCTCCTTCGACCTCCTCGGGGAGCTGAAGGCCGCCGCCGAGTCCCTCGCCTCGGACCGGAGCGTGCGGGCCGTCGTCCTCGCCGGCGCGGGAGATCGGGCCTTCTCCGCGGGGGCCGACCTCAAGGAGCGCGGCTCCTTCCCGCCGGACAAGGTCCACGCCTACGTCGACCGGATCCGGTCGACCTTCACCGCGGTCGCGGACCTCCCGATGCCGACGGTCGCCGCGATCCAGGGCTTCTGCCTCGGGGGGGGGCTCGAGCTGGCGATCGCCTGCGACCTGCGGATCGCCGATCCCAGGGCGGTCCTCGGCCTCCCCGAGACCTCGATCGCGATCCTGCCCGGAGCGGGCGGCACCCAGCGCCTCCCGCGCCTCATCGGGAAAGCCTTCGCCAAGGAACTGATCCTGACCGCGCGCCGGATTCCCGCCGCCGAGGCCCATCGGATGGGGCTCGTGAACGAGATCGCCCCGGAGGGGAAGGCGCTCGAGCGGGCGAAGGCGGTCGCCTCCGAGATCGCCGCCAACGGCCCCGTCGGGGTGCGCGCGGCCAAGCAGGCGATCGACCTCGGCACGGAGATGCCCCTCGCCGCCGGCCTCGTCCTCGAGGGTCGATGCTACGAGGAGACGGTCCCGACGAAGGACCGGCTCGAGGCGCTGGCGGCGTTCCGGGAGAAGCGCAAGCCCGTCTTCCGGGGGGAGTGACCGTGACCCGCGACGCCGACCTCCGCGCCAAGATCGAGACGGTCCGGAAGGGGAACCCGCGCTACCTCGGCAAGCTCGCCGAGCAGAAGAAGATCTTCTGCCGGGAGCGGCTGAAGCGTCTCTTCGATCCCGGCTCCCCCTTCGTCGAGGACGGCCTCCTCGCCAACCACGCCGACCCGGAGCTTCCCGCCGACGGGGTCGTGACCGGGATCGGGACCGTCCACGGCCGGCGCGTCGCCGTGATGGCGAACGACACGACGGTGAAGGCGGGGTCCTGGGGCGCGCGCACGGTCGAGAAGATCCTCCGGATCCAGGAGACGGCCTCGACCCAGCGCATCCCCCTCGTCTACCTCGTCGACTCGGCGGGCGCCCGGATCACAGACCAGATCGAGATGTTCCCGGGCCGCCGCCACGCCGGGCGCATCTTCTTCAACCAGGTGATGCTCTCGGGCTCGGTCCCGCAGCTCTGCCTCCTCTTCGGCCCTTCCGCCG
>CBRGOK010000594.1:0-2829 GCA_967798035.1 uncultured bacterium | reverse complement strand
CCTGCGTCGGCGGACCGTTCGCCCAGGTCGCCGTCGGCTGCAGCGACACCTATGCGAACAGCCAGTTCGTCGACCACTACCTGCTCGGTCCTCCGGGCGAGGTGAACCCGTGGACCGGCATCTGGAACCCGGTCTGCTCCCACTTCGACAAGGGAGAGCCCCTCGCCCCGCCGGCGCAGCAGTGCGACGGCCTCCGCAGCCTCACGACGAGCCAGGCCTCGGCGCTGAACGCCGGGCTCAACCACCAGATGCGGGTCTACGACGTCGACCTCACCGTCGCCGGGGCGACCTACTGGTGGCAGGCGGGCTACATCGTTCCCGGTGAGCTCGAGGCGAACCGGGGGGACAACATCGGGTCGCGGGGCTTCTCGGCGACCTGGAACGGCTCCTCCTACAGCGTCACCACCGTCGGGACGTTCCTCTCGGGGACGATCCTCCAGCGCTGGACGGGCGCGAGCGTCTCCTCGAACACGAACGGGACCGACGACGGCCGCCTCTTCGTCGCCGTCAAGGTGACCGGCCCGACGAACGGCCTCTACCACTACGAGTACGCCGTCCACAACCGCGACAACAACCGGGGGACAGGGGCGTTCCGGATCCCGATCTGCCCGGAGGCCCAGGTGAGCAACCTCGGGTTCCACGACGTCGACCAGGACGCGGGGAACGCGTGGGCCGCCTCCGTCGTCGGCTCCGAGATCGTCTACTCGACGGCGGGCGACCCGCTGCGCTGGAACTCGATCTTCAACTTCTGGTTCGACTGCGACGCGGCCCCGGTCGGCTCCGCGGCCCTCAACCTCGACGCCTTCGACCCGGGCCCCGGCGCCGCGAGCGTCGCCGTCACGAGCACGGCCCCGCTCGGGCTCTACAACGTCAACCTCGGCCCGGGCTGCGGCAACCCGGCCGCCCCCTCCCTCTACGCGACGGGGACCCCCGCCCGCGCGACGCTCGGCAACGCGAGCTTCGGGCTGGCGAGCGGCGGGAACGCCTCGGGCGCCGTCGTCTTCCTCATCGCGAGCGCGTTCGACGGCACCCAGGCGGTCGGCCCCGGGTGCACGCTCCAGATGGGCGGTGGCTTCGGGACGGGCCTCCTCGTCCTCCCCGCCGTCGCCGCGAACGGGAGCGGCCTCGCCTCCATCCCCCTGCCGGTGCCGAACCAGCCCGCCATCGAGGGCGTGCACCTGAACTTCCAGGCCGTCGAGTTCCAGGCGGGAGGCGCCCTGCTCGGGCAGTTCGACCTGAGCAGCGGCCTCCGCGTCCGGATCGGGAACGCGGTCAGCGACTGCCCGTAGCGCCCAAGGACCCCTCGCACCCCGCGCGGGATCGCGGGGTAGAATCGTTCGTCCGAACCCATCCTCCCCTGGAGGCGGCCTTGCCCTACGCCGACGTCTCCGCCCTGCGGAAAGCGCTCACCGGCGTCCTCGAGATCGACGGCTCCGTCACGGTCCGCAATCCGCTCCGCCTCCGCTCGGAGTCGATCGAGCCGCTCGTCCGGACGGCCGTCTTCTCCCCCGACGCGGGGACCCGCGAGGCCGCGCGCTGGGTGATCTCGGAGGCCGCGCGCTCCCTCGGCGCCTGGTCCGCCTCCGTCCACGACCTCTACATGGCGCGCGGGCGCGGGGAGTGCGGCGGATTCACCGTCCCCGCGATCAACATCCGCGCCCTCACCTACGACACGGCGCGCGCGGTCTTCCGGGCGGCGCTCCGCCACGAGGCGGGCGCGGTGATCTTCGAGATCGCCCGCTCGGAGATCGGCTACACGGACCAGCGGCCCGGGGAGTACGCCGCCTGCGTGCTCGCCGCCGCGATCAAGGAGGGGTGGCGCGGCCCCGTCTTCGTCCAGGGAGACCACTACCAGTTCAACGCGAAGAAGATGGCCTCCGACCCCGGGAAGGAGATCGCGGCGATCCAGGACCTCGTGCGCGAGTCGATCGAGGCGCGCTTCCTCCAGATCGACATCGACGCCTCGACCCTCGTCGACCTCTCGAAGAAGACGCTCGAGGAGCAGCAGCGGCCGAACTTCGAGCCCTCCGCCGAGATCACGGCCCACGTCCGGCGGCTCCAGCCGAAGGGGATCGTGGTCGGCGTCGGCGGCGAGATCGGGGAGGTCGGCAAGAAGAACTCGACGCCGGAGGAGCTGCGCGCGTATGTCGACGGCTACCGCGCCTCCCTCGAGAAGCGCCGGGCCTCCCCCGGCATCACGAAGGTCTCCGTCCAGAGCGGCACGAGCCACGGCGGGGTGCGCCTCGCCGACGGCTCCGTCGCGAAGGTGAAGATCGACCTCGACACCCTGGCGACCCTCTCGAAGGTCTCCCGCGAGGAGTACGGGCTCGCCGGCGCCGTCCAGCACGGGGCCTCCACGCTCCCCGAGGAGGCGTTCGACAACTTCCCGCGCGTCGAGGCGGCCGAGATCCACCTGGCGACGAAGTTCCAGGACATGACCTACGACCACCCCCGCTTCCCGAAGGAGCTCCTCGCCCGGGTGAACGAGTGGTGCGCGAAGAACTGCGCGGACGAGCGCAAGGAGGGGGAGACGGAGGCCCAGTACCTCGTCAAGACCCGGAAGAAGGCCCTCGGTCCCTTCAAGCACGAGATGTGGGACCTCCCCTCCTCGGTCCGCGAGGCGATCGCGAAGGACCTCGAGGAGCGCTTCTTCCTCCTCCTGCAAAAGCTCAACGTCGTCGGCACGCGCCCCCTCGTCGAGAAGCACGTGCGGCGGGTCGATGTCCCCCTCGCCCGGCCCGCCTCCCTCGGCGGGTCCGGCTCCGGCGCCGCGCCGGGGGCGCACGCCTCCGACGACGTCGGGGAGGGGGGCGAGTAGCGTGACGACGC
>CBRGOK010000593.1:0-2842 GCA_967798035.1 uncultured bacterium | reverse complement strand
GGCGCGCGATGCAGCGGGCCTCGGAGGAGCGCCCCTCCGGGATGATCTCGGTCCTCGGCCTCGAGGAGGCCGCGATCGAGGAGGCGTGCCGGGAGGCCTCCCGGAAGGGGACCGTAGCGATCGCGAACCGCAACGCGCCGGGCCAGACGGTGATCGGCGGGGCGGAGGCCCCCCTCGAGGAGGTGGAGCGGCTCCTCAAGGCGAAGGGGGCGAGGCGGCTCGTGCGCCTCAAGGTCGCCGGGGCGTTCCACACCGAGTGCATGCGCCCGGCCGCGCAGGCGCTCGAGGCCGAGCTCGCCCGCGTGGAGATCCGTTCACCGCGCGTCCCCTTCTTCTCGAACGTCTCCGGCGGGCGCCTCGCGGACCCCGCCGAGATCCGCACCCACCTCGCCCGGCAGGTCTGCTCCCCCGTCCTCTGGGAGGCGTGCCAGCGCGCCGCCCTCGCGGCCGGGGTCCGCCGCTACCTCGAGCTCCCCCCCGGGTCCGTGCTCCGGGGCCTCCTCCGGAAAGTCGACCCCGAGGCGGCGGCTTTCGGCGCGGAGGAGCCCGGGGAGTGGGAGGCGGCGGCTTGATCGGCTTCGTTGACCCCCCCGGGCCGGGTCCCTATCCTTCCCCTCCCTTCGCGCCTCCCCCGAAGTTCGCATGAACCCCGACCTCCGAGGGAAGACGGCGATCGTGACCGGGGGATCCCGCGGCATCGGCCGCGCGGTCGTCCGCGCGCTCGCGAAGGCGGGAGCGAACGTGGCGGTCGTGGCGAGCGAGACCTCGCACGCCGAGGAGGCGAGCCGGGAGGCGGCGGCCCTGGGCGTGCGCTCCCACCCCTACGGCGCCGACGTCGCGGACGGCAAGGCGGTCGGCTCGCTCGTGGATGCGGTCGTCTCCGAGTTCGGCGGACTCCACCTTCTCGTGAACAACGCCGGGATCGCCCGCGACAACCTCCTCCTTCGCATGAAGGAAGAGGAGCTCGACCGCGTGCTCGACGTGAACCTGAAAGGCGCCTTCCACTTCTCCCGCGCCGCGCTGCGGCCGATGCTCAAGGCGCAGGAGGGGAGGATCGTCAACGTCTCCTCCGTCGTCGCGCTGATCGGCAACCCGGGGCAGACCGCCTACGCCGCCTCGAAGGCGGGGCTGATCGGGTTCACGTTCTCCCTCGCGAAGGAGCTCGCCCCGCGCGGGATCACCGTGAACGCGGTCGCCCCGGGACTGATCGAGACGGACATGACCGCCGACCTCGGGGCCGCCCGCGAGGGGATCCTCGCGCGCGTCCCCCTCGGGCGCATGGGACGGCCGGAGGAAGTCGCCTCCGCCGTCCTCTTCCTCGCCTCCCCTGAGGCGTCCTACGTGACCGGCACCGTCCTCCGCGTCGACGGGGGCCTCGGCCTGTGACCCCGCCCCGACCGAGAGGGGCCCCTCCCCACCCACCCGTACCAGAGGAGCGATCCGTGGCGAATCCGACCATCCGGGAGCGCGTGATCAAGATCGTCTGCGAGCAGATGGGGACGACCCCCGAGAAGATCACGGACGCGACCCACTTCGTGAACGACCTCGGCGCCGACTCCCTCGACACGGTCGAGCTCGTGATGGAGTTCGAGGACGAGTTCGAGCTGTCGATCCCCGACGAGGACGCGGAGAAGATCGCGACCGTCGGGGACGCGGTGAAGTACATCGAGGAGAAGGTGGGCTAGAGCCCCCGGGCGGCCCCGCGCGCCGCCGCCTCGCCATGGACCCTCGACGCCGACGGGTCGCGATCACGGGACTGGGGGCGGTCACGCCCCTCGGCCGGGACGTGCTCCGCTTCTTCGAGAGGCTCCTCGCCGGGGAGTCGGGGGCCGTCCCCATCACGAAGTTCGACGCCGCGGCGTTCTCGACGCGCTTCGCCTGCGAGGTCGAGGACTTCAACCCCGACGTCCTCTTCCCGAAGGCGGAGAGCAAGCGCCTCGACCCCTTCGCGCAGTACGCGCTCCACGCCGCGGGGGAGGCCCTGCGCGACAGCGGGCTCGACCTCGGGAAGGAGGACCGCCGCCGGATCGGGGCGATCGTCGGGACGGGGATCGGCGGCATCCACGAGCTCGAGGACGGGCACACCGTCCTCACGAGCCGGGGGCCCGGGCGCGTCTCCCCCTTCCTCGTCCCGAAGATGATGGCGAACGCCGTCTCCGGGCAGATCGCGATCAAGCACGGGCTCAAGGGGACGAACTTCACGACCGCCTCGGCGTGCGCCTCCTCGGGGCACGCCGTGGGGCTGGCGATGCGGGCGATCCAGTACGGGGACGCCGACATCCTCCTCACCGGCGGCGCCGAGGCCGCGACGACGCCGCTCGGGCTGTCGGGATTCTGCTCCGCCCGCGCCCTCTCGACCCGCAACGACGACCCCAAGCGCGCCTCGCGCCCCTTCGACAGCGACCGGGACGGATTCGTCATGGGGGAGGGGGGGGCGATCCTCGTCCTCGAGGAGATGGGGCACGCCCGCGCCCGCGGCGCGCGGATCTACGCCGAGGCGCTCGGCTTCGGCTCGACGGACGACGCCTTCCACATCACGGCCCCGGCGGAGGACGGGGACGGGGCGGTCCGCGCCATGGCGGAGGCGCTGGAGGACGCGGGCGTCCCCGCGACGGAGATCCAGTACGTCAACGCCCACGGGACCTCGACCGACCTCAACGACAAGATGGAGACCCGGGCGATCAAGGCGGTCTTCGGCGGCCACGCGAAGAAGCTCGCCGTCTCCTCGACGAAGTCGATGATCGGCCACCTCCTCGGCGCCGCCGCGGCCGTCGAGCTCCTCGCCACCGTCCTCTCGATCCACCGCGGGGTCATCCACCCGACGATCAACCTCGAGCACCCC
>CBRGOK010000592.1:0-2844 GCA_967798035.1 uncultured bacterium | reverse complement strand
CGAGCGCCGAGGAGGCCGCGATGCACCAATAGTGGAGGGGAGGCTTCTTGAAGTACGGCTCGCCGAGGAAGCGGGGCGTGATCCAGTCGCCGGTCTCGCGCATCGTCCGTGCGATGTCGAGCGCGATCCGCTCGCCGCGGCGGTCGGGACCCTCCCCCCCGAGGTTCCAGCCGAGGACGAAGAGGGACGCCCCGAGGAGCGCGGCGGCGGCGAGGCGGTCGGGGGATCGCACGGGTCCGGGCGCCGCTCCTTCAGCCTCGGCTGGGCGACCGGTCGTCGCCCGCGCGGCAGGGGCGGCCGCCTCGCGCCTCCACGAAGCCGAGGAAGCCGAACCCGACCGTAGGGTGGGGGTTCACGCGCGGTGTCCGGCGGCCGTCCGGATTCTAGAGCGCGCCCGCCTCGAGGAGCGGGGCGGGAGCCCGGCTCGGTGCTAGGCTACGGACCGGGGCGCGGCGCGGCCCGGAGGCCGCCTCGATGACCGTCCCCACCCTCTCGAACTTCGTCGGCGGATCGTGGGTCCACTTGCGCGGGACGATCCTCCTCGACGTGGAGAATCCTGCGACGGGAGAGATCCTCGCCCGGGTCCCCCTCTCGACGGGGGCGGACGTCGAGGACGCGGTCGCCGCCGCCGCGAAGACCTTCCCCGCCTGGCGCGAGACGCCCCCGGTCGAGCGCGCGCGGTAGCGGATCCCGCCACGGGCTCTCGGGAGGCTCCTAGGATTCCCTGTAAGTCGGGCCCGTTTTCCGTCCAGTAGAGGCGTGACGAAGGACCGGAAGCTCGATCGGCTCTACCGGCGATTCCAGGAGCGGGGGGACGTCTCCGCGCTCGGGAAGGTGTTCGACCTCGCGGCGCCCGAACTCATGGGCATCGCGCGACACCTCTGCGGCGACGAGGCCGAGGCGGAGGACGCGCTCCAGGCGACCTTCCTCGCGGCGATCGAGAAGCGGGCGCAGTACGACCCCGAGCGACGGTTCCTCCCCTGGATGATCGGCATCCTCGCGCACCGCGCGATGGAGGCGCGGCGTCGCGCCGAGAGGGTGCCCGATCCCGCCCGGGTGCCCGAGCGGGCGGCGCCCGACCCGCTGGCAGAGGCCTCCGAGCGCGAGCTCCGGGAGAGGCTCGGGAAGACCGTGGAGGGGCTCCCCGCCACCTACTCCGGCGCGGTCCGGGAGTACCTCGTCGAGGGGAGGAGCCCGAGCGAGATCGCCTCGGCGCTCGGGATCTCGCTCAACGCGGCCCACGTGCGGATCCACCGTGGGCTGAAGCTCCTCCGGAAAGCGCTTCCCCCGAGCTTCGCGGTCGGCTCCGTCCTCTGTCTCGCGCCCTCGCGGGGGCTCGCGGCGATCCGCGCGCAGGTCCTCCGACATGCCGAGGGCGCATTCCCGGCGACGGTCGCCGGGCTGTCGGCTTCCACGAGCGCTACGGCCGTTGCCGTCGGAGTCACTGCGATGACCAAGAAGGTTGCCCTTGTCGGAGTCCTCCTGGCCGCGGGGGGATCCGGGTACCTCTGGCTAGGGTCTTCGCCGGGGACCGGTCTCGTCTCGACCGCGCCCGGCCTCGCCTCCACCGTCCCTGGATCCACCGGGAAAACGGTCTCGGAGCCCCCCGTCGCGGATCCCGCGGACGGCGCGGCCCGCAGGACCGAATTCGCGCCCAGGGCCCACGCCGTCCTCACCCTCGTGGACTCCCAGCGGCGCGCCGTCCCGGGGACGAAGGCGGCGGTCTTCGCCGGCGAGAAGATCCTCTTCGCCGGGGCGGCGGACGAGCGGGGAGAGATCGCCGTCCCCGGCAACGGGGAGGCCGCGACGCTCCTCGCGATCGCGCCGGCCACGGCCCCTCATCTGGAGGGGGTCGTGCTCTCGCCGGGTCGCCGGGAGGTCGTCCTGGACGAGGGTGCCGCGGTCTCCGGGTGGCTCCTCGTCGACGGCCGCGTGCCGGAGGAGGCGCTCGAGCTCTCGCTCTCTTCGGAACGCGCGCTCCTGCGTGTGGAAGGGATCCCCGATTCGGCCTGGGCCAGCCTCGGTCACGATCCGGGCGGGCCGGCGAGGCTCACGCAGGGGACGGACGAGAGCGGGGCCTTCCGCTTCGCAGGTTTGCCGGTGGACTGGAGCGGAAGCCTCCAGCTGCCGGACGGCTACGAGACCGGGTCGGGAGGACAAGTGCTCGGTTTCCGCGCGCCCGTCGAGGGTCTGAAGCTCGAACTCGTGCGACTTCCAGCGCTCGTCGGCCGCGTCGTCGAGTCGGGGGGGAGGGAACCCGTGGCGAACCCCGTCGTGCAGGCATCGCTGACGTTCGTCGGCGACGGGAACACGGACATCCTCCGGGGGGAAGTCGGGCTCACCGGCACCGCCGACGAAACGGGACGCTTCCGCGTCCCGATCGGCCGCCTCGTCCAGGGTTTTCATCGGGGGATCGTGACGGTCTCCGGGAAAGATGGCCGCGGTCGTCGATCGGTCCCCTTCGAACGGGCGGAGCTTCCTCCGGGATGGGACCTCGGCGATCTGGAGCTCGCGACGACCCGCGACATCCGCTTCGTGGTGCGCGACCCCTCCGGTCGGTCCGTCGAGAACGCCGTGGCGCTCCCGGACGACGACGAGGAAAGGAAGAGCGCGCCGACCGACGTGGAAGGCCGGGGCCTCCTTCGCGGCGCGAGCTCCGACGTGTCTCGGCTCGTCGTCGGGGCCCTCGGCTACGCGACCGCGGAGGTCCCCGTTCCGCCGGCAGAGAACGCGCCCCTCGTGGTCACCCTCCCTCGTTCGAACATGCTCGAGGTCCTCCTCCACACCCCGGAGGGAGGCATCCCGCCGGAGCTCGACGTCGCCCTGTTCTCCCGGGAGCCCTTC
>CBRGOK010000591.1:0-2844 GCA_967798035.1 uncultured bacterium | reverse complement strand
GGCGGCGCTCGGAGGGGGGGAGCCCCTCGCGGGCGAGGAGGGCCTGAAGCCGCCCGACGGCGAGGATCTTCCGGGGGTTGCCGAGCGCCTCGGCGATCTCCGCGCCGACCGACTCCACGCTCGGCGGGGCGGTCGGGGCGCCCGAGTGAGTTCCGGTCCCGCCGCGCAGTCGCAGGATCCCGAACGCCGCGAGCGCGAGGAGGGCGGAGGCGAGCGCGACCCTGCCCCGGGCGCTCGGGCGGCGGGGAGGGGCCTCGATCACCGAGGAGGCCTCGATCGAGGGGGACTGGCGCTCGGCGACCGCCTCGAGGTCGGCGAGGAGAGCCTCGGCGGATGGGTAGCGCCGCGCGGGGTCCTTGAGAAGGAGCTTCCGGAGGACGAGAGCGAGCCCCGGCGTGATTCCGGGGTTCCTCGCGGCGGGATCGGGGGCGGGCTGGAAGAGGACCTTCGTGAGGACGTCCGCGATTCTCTCCCCCTCGAACGGAGGCGCGCCGGTCGCCGCGTGGAAGAGGGTCGCGCCGAGGCCGTAGAGGTCGCTGCGCGCGTCCGCCGCGGCGACGTCGCGGGCCTGCTCGGGCGCGAGGTACTGGGGCGTGCCAAGGGTGGCCCCCTCGCGGGTGATCGAGTCGTCGAGGGGGGCGCGGGCGAGGCCGAAGTCGGTGAGCCGCGCGCGCCCGCTCGGCTCGAGGATCACGTTGCCCGGCTTCACGTCGCGGTGGACGACGCCGCGGCCGTGGGCGTGGGAGAGAGCGCGTGCAATCTGTTGTCCGATCGAGAGGACCTCCTCCTCCGGGAGGGCGCCTCTCTCCCGCAGCACAGTCTTCAGGCTCTTCCCCTCGACGAACTCGAGGACGAGGCAGGGGATCCCCCCGACCTCCCCGAGCTCGATCCCCCGGGCGAGGTTGGGGTGATCGAGGGAGAAGGAGACCCGCGCCTCGCGCCGGAGCCGCGCGACGAACCGCCGGTCGCGGGCGAGCTCGGGGTGGAGGACCTTGAGGGCGACGAGCCGATCCGAGCCCGCCTTCCTCGCCTTGAAGACGACGCCGGTCGCCCCGGATCCGAGCCGGGCGAGGATCTCGTACCCCTCGACGGCCGGCAGGCCGGGCGAGGGCTCGGAGGGGTCGCTCAAGGGCGGCCCGATCTCGACTTCGAGGGGCCCGGCTTCGAGGTCGGCGCGGAGGCCGTCGGAGGCGGAGGGGGACGGCGGACCTCCGCCGACACCGCCTCGATGCCGAGGCCGACCGCCTCGAGGAAGGCCGCCTCGTGCAGCGCCCGGGAGTCGTTCGGGTCGAGGGTGCGGCGAGGGGAAAGGGGCATGCCGCGGCGGATCCGCGCGTGGAGGCGGCCGATCCCCTCGGGCCCGGCCCCGGCGAGGCGCTCGACGGTCGCCATCGAGAGGAGGATCTCGAGGAGGGTGATCTCGGAGATCTCGCGGCGGAGGACCGGCTCGAGCGGGGGAACGGCTCCGGCCCAGATCGCCCGGCGCAGCTCCTCCCTCCACTTCCCCGCGGCGAGGCGATTGGGATCGGGCTCCTCTGCCGCCTTCGCCTCGCGCTTGCGATAGTAACCCCCGCCGGACTCCGCGGCCGGAGCGCGGCAGAAGACGGTGTTCGCCTCGATCGCGGCGAACTCCCCGAGGCACGCGACCCCCTCGTCGTACCAGGGGGGGAGGAGGCGGCCGTTCGGCGCGCGGCGGTTGAGGAGGAGGTGGCCGACGTGGTGGAGGGTGTGCCCCACGAGGGAACCGCGCTCCCGGTTGAGCCGCGCCGCCACCGAGATCGGCTTCGGCTCGTAGAGGACGAACCCGTTCGTCTTCTTGGCGTACTCGACCCAGGCCGCCCCGACCGTCGTCGTCCCGGAGGCGAAGTGGGGCGCGGCCTTCCCGTAGGTCGCGGCGTCCTCGAAGACGTAGAGCTCCGCGCGCTGGCCCCGCAGCGCCTCCCCGGAGGCCCCCGCGCCGAAGAGGCGGTCGAAGTAGACGAGCACCCGCTCCGCCCCCTCCCCGATCTCCTTCAGGAAGGTCTCCTCGTAGGGACCGGCGGCGACGAAGTGGTCGGTCGCGAAGGCGCGGAGCGCCGCTCCCGTCGCCTCGCCCGCGCGGTCGACGGCCGCGAGCGCCTCCCCGAGGGAGCGTGGGATCCAGCTCCCCTCGCGCCGGACGAACCCCTTCGCCGCCATCGCCTCGGCCTCGGGGACCCAGCGCCCCTCGTGGAGGACGAGCCCCTTCTCGAGCGCCTCCTTCTCCTGCGGCGTCACCCACCGCCCCTCGTGCTGGACGAGCCCCTTCGCCCGGAAGGCCTCCTCCTCGCGCCGGGCCGCGAGGACGTCGCGCTCGGCGGGGCTCACCCACTTTCCCTCGAAGAGGACCCGCCCGAGGGCTCGGTTCGCCCCCTCGTGCGTCGGGTCGAGCCGGGCCGCCTCCTCGAACTCCTCCTTCGCCTGCCGGGAGAGCCCCTTCGACTTGCAGAAGAGGGCGAGGGCGTGGTGGTCCTCGGCGGTCTTCGCCTTGGCGCGGCGCGCGGCGTACTCCTCGAGGGGGGAAGGGCCGCGCTCGATCGAGCGGACGTTCTCGCGGGAAACCTCCACCCGCCCGAAGGGCGTCTCGACGACGATGCGCTCGCGCGACTCCTCGACGACCTTTCCCTCGAGGCGCCGGCCGTCCTTCGTCTCGACGACGTCCCGCGGGAGGAGGCCGGCAAGGAGAGGGGCCGCGAGAAGGAGGAGCCTCACGCTCCCTCTTCTCCCCCCCCTTCCGCCTTCGGTCCAGTCTCTCCCTTCGACGCCCCTTCCCCCTCGGAATCCCCCTCCCCTCTGGGACCCCCCTCGCCTTCGGGACCCCCCTCC
>CBRGOK010000590.1:0-2846 GCA_967798035.1 uncultured bacterium | reverse complement strand
TCCAGGCGCTCCAGCGGAAGCTCCTCTACGCGGACGGCTTCGCCCCCCTCTTCCGGGACGAGTTCCCCGGTTGGCAGGCGAGCCAGGCGGCCCTCCGCGAGATGGCGGAGGAGACGCGGGGACGCCACGTGTCGATGCTCGTCGTGCTCTTCCCGGCCTTCGTCCCCGGGCGGCTCGATCGGGACTCCTACCCCTTCGGCGAGATCCATCGGAAGATCGAGGCGGCGGTGGCGGCGGCGGGCCTTCCGTTCCTCGACCTCCTCCAGGTCTACGCCGCGTTCGGGCGCGAGGGGCGGACCTGGCACGCGCTCGCGAACGATCCGCACCCGAACGAGGAGGGACATCGCGTCGCGGGGAAGGCGGTCGCGGAGCGCCTGGTCGAGCTCAGCCTCCTCCCCCCTCCGCGCCGTTGAGGCGGGGGCGGCCGCGCCGGCGCTCCGTACAATCCGCTCCGTGGCCGAGCCCCGCTCCGGAACCGTCGCCTACGACATCGAGGTCGCCGGGCTCGCCTGGGAGGAGATCGACGAGTCGACGCGCGGCTACCTCCTCGAGCGCGAGCGCGACCCCGCGGAGCGCGAGAAGGTCCCCGAGAAGACCGCGCTCTACCCCGGCTGCGGGAAGGTCGTCGCCGTCGGCCTCTGGGAGGTCGAGAAGGACCGGGGCGCCGTCTTCGCCGACGGGAAGGGGGGGAAGTTCGAGAACTGGGAGCGCGTGCCCGGCTCGAAGATCTTCCGCGGGGCCGAGCCGGAGATCCTCGCGCGGTTCTGGAAGGAGGCGTCGAGTTTCCGGACGCTCGTCTCCTTCAACGGCCGCGGCTACGACGGTCCCGTCCTGATGGTGCGCTCGGCGATGCTCGGCGTCGCGCCGAGCCGCAACCTCGCCGGCTACCGCTACGAGGTGCGCGAGCACTGCGACCTGATGGACGTCCTCGCCTTCTTCGGCGCCTCGCGCGGCTTCTACTCCCTCGAGTACTGGTGCCGGCGCTTCGACATCGAGTCTCCGAAGGCGCTCCTCGACGGCTCGCAGGTGGCGCGCGTCTACCGCGAGGGGCGGATCGACGACATCGCCGAGTACTGCCTGCGCGACGCCCGCGCGACGGCCGAGCTCTACCGGAAGCTCTCGACGACGGTGCTCCCGGTGCTCGGCGGGGCCGGGCGGGAGTAGCCGGGAGGCCGGCCCGCGCCAGAATGCCCGCCCAGGATCCCCCGGAGCACGGACCGATGACGACGAGCGCCCTCACCCGCGGCGAGTTCCTCGGGTTCTCCACCCTCGCGGCGGCCCTCGGGCTCGCGCCCGCCGTCACGGGCGCCCAGGCCGAGAAGCGCCGCGGCCACGTCGTCGTGATCACCCACGGTCCCTCGGACCCGCACCGCGTGATGCTCGGCCTCCTCGTCGCGAGCCGCCTCCCCGAGGGGGAGAACCACGTCTGGTTCTCGATCGACGGGGGGATCCTCTGCAAGAAGGGGGAGGCGGAGAAGGTCTCCTCGCCGATGTTCCCCAAGCAGGGGACGGCCGCCGACCTCCTCGCGGCGATCCGCGGGAAGGGGACCTCCGTCCACATCTGACCGGCGTGCGCCGATCACTTCGGCGTCACCGGCGCGGTCGCGCTGGACGGACTGGACCAGAAGGGCCCCGACTGGCTCGTCGAGAAGGCCTCGACCCACACCCTCCTCTGGTTTTGAGGAGGGGGCGCCCCGGGCTCACCCCGTCGTGTACGCCCGGGCGAAGACCCGGGCGAACTCCTCGATCGTCGTCTTCCCCACGTTCTCGGCCGCGAGGGGTTGGGTCGGCTCGATCCTCCCCTCGTTGAGGGCGCGGTCCATCTCGACGATCAGGGCGGCGAAGTTCGGCTTCATTCCGGTGCCGACCATCGCGCGCTCGGCATCGGCGTAGGGGAACTGGACGTACTTCAGGTCGGGCTTCCCGATCGCCTTGCCGAGGGCGGCCGTCGCCTCGTGGAACGTCAGCGGCCTCGGCCCGGCGAATTCGAGGATCGAGCGGCCGTGGAAGTCGAGGCGGTCGAGGAGGTCGGCCGCCTTCTCCCCGATGTCCTTCGTCGAGACCATCGGGACCCGGAGATCGCCCCGAAGCGCCGAGCCGTTGACGCCGTGCTCCCGGATCGCCGGGATCGACCAGAGGAAGTTCTCCATGAAGAGGCTCGGCCGCAGGTGGAGGACGGAGAGTCCCGACAGCCCCTCGAGGCGCTTTTCCTGGCGGTGGAGACCCTTGATCGGCCCGGTCCCCTCCGTCAGGTGGGCGCCGATGCTCGAGAGGTCGACGACGTGCGCCATCCGCGCCTTCTTGAGCGCGGCGACGATCGCCTCCCCGGCCCGGTCCTGCCATCGGCCGTAGTCCTCCGCGTCGTAGGCGGGGGGGATCATCGTGAAGACCGCCGTCGCCCCGCGGAACGCCTCGGCGAGGGCGTTCTCGTCGTCGAAGCGCGCGGCGGTCGTCCTCGCGCCCCTCGCGCGGAGGGCCTCGAGCTTCTTCGTATCCCGGCCGAGCGCGCGCACGTCGTGCCCCCGCTCGAGCAGCCTCTCGGTGACCACGCGGCCGATCTGCCCCGTGGCGCCCATGATCGCGTACGTCCGCTTCGTCATGGTCCGCTCCCTTCGGTCGGGCCGCGGTGCCTCCCGGCGAATCGCCGCCCAACCGATTCGTAGGCGGCGGCAGTGTAGGAGACGCCCGGGCGGTCGGCCACGGCTCGCTCCAACGGTGAGACCGAATCGCGACCCTACGCGACGGCTTCCGCCTTCGGCCCGACTGCAGCGACTGCGGCGCCCCGACCCACGTGGGTCGCCCTCCCGATCTCGCGCCCCGTCCTTCCGAACCACCGCAGCCTCCCG
>CBRGOK010000589.1:0-2848 GCA_967798035.1 uncultured bacterium | reverse complement strand
GACGGCCGGGACGGGAGGCCGGATCGGCGGGTGGGGAAGGATCGGCGGGCGGGAGCCCATGTCCTGGGCCGCGGCTCCGGTGGATCCCGCGAGGGCGAACAGGAACGCGAACAGGTGCGACTCTCTCATGGCAGCCTCCGATGCGGATGCGGACGGGCCGAGGGCGACCTCGGACGATCTGCGTCAGACGCAAGGCGGAGGTCCCGGTTCTGGGGACGCGACGCCACCCCTCGGGAGGGCCCCTACCAGCGGGCGCGCACGTGGCGGAACTCGGCCTTCCCCGGACCGAAGGAGAGCCCGACCCGGCCGGTCCGTTCCGAGGGAGAGAGGGGGATCCGCCCGATGGACCGGTCATCGACGAAGAACTCCGCCCCCGCCTCGGACACGTCGACCGCGAGTCGCAGGGGCCTTTTTCGGTCCCAGGGGAGGGTCGGGAAGGAACGGATCGCCTTCGGGCCCGCTTCCCCGAACCGCTGGGCCGTGACCCGTCCGTCCGCCGCCAGGCTCAGGCTCAAGAGCCCCCCCTCCCCGTGGACGCCGAAGAGGAGCCTAGCCCCGGACTCCCCGGGGAGCTCGAAGGGGACGAGCGTGACCTCGAAGCGATAGGGGTCGGGGATCGCGTGCCGGTAGAAGACGTGGGTTGGGCGCTCGGTCTTGAAGAGGATCCCGTCGGGAGCCGCCTCCTGGCGCTCGCCCCATTCCCAGCTGTCGAGTCCCGGCCCCAGACGCAGGCACCTCCACCGGCGGGAGTCGACGCCCGAGGAGCGGGCGATCTCCTTCCGGAGGGCGGCGAGGCCCCCGTCGGGGCCGATCGCGCCGCGCACGCCGTCCAGCACCCGGAGAGCCTCGCGCGGGAACCCCGCCCCGGCGTAGGCGCGGGCGACCTCGATCGCTCGATCCCGCCGCGCCGCGCGCAACTCGCGGAGCCCGTCGGCGAGCGGCTTGTCGAGCGCCCCGACCCTCGCCAGGCGCTCCTCGAGGACTCCTCCCCCTCCGGTGTCGCGCGAGGCGGCCTCCTCCTCCCCCCCGGACTCGAGCGCCCGGCGCAGGTGGAGGAGGGCCGCGTCTTTCCGCCGCATCTCCGCCTCGACCTCCGCCATCTCGAGGAGGGGCGCGGGGTCGTCCGGGCGCTTCCGGAGCGCGGACCGGCAGCTCTCGATCGCCACCTCCCGCTTCCCGTCCCTGCGCTGCTTGCGGGCCCGCTCGAGGAATCGATCCGCGGCCGCCGAGGGTCCCGCGTGCATCGAGCGGACGTCGACGACCCAGGTCTCGAAGCGGCCGACGAAGTCCTCGAAGGTCTCCACCCCGGGGCTCCTCGCCTTCTTCACGAAGGTCGAGACGAAGCGATCGAACGGCGCGGACTTCGCGGCCGAGCGGGCGGCGTCGAGGAACTCGGCGTGGAGGGGGCGGTAGGTCCTCACCGACCGCTCGTCCTCGTAGTGGAGGAGGAACGCGACCAGGACGGCGGCGAGGTCGCCGAAGCCGGCGGGTTGTTCCCCCCCGGCCTCCAGGGAGACGACCTCCTTCAGCGTGGGCTCGCCCCTCTCGAGGGCCCGGGCGGCCTCGGGGAGCCGTTGCTCAGGGATCCGGTCCGCTTCGACCCAACCGTTCGGGTGGAGCCGCGCCCCCTCGAAGCAGGCGGCCGTCCCTTCCACGATCCACGGGGGGGCCGCCGCCTCCAGTCCCCGCGGCAGGAACGCTCGCGACGCCTCCCGGAACAGGTTCCGCCAGAGGAGGGGACGCGGCGCGGCCTTCCAGAGCGGGTCGTGCGTCGCGACGTAGTTCTCGCCCGGCGAGTAGAACCCGGGGGCTCCCGCGGGCCGCGAGGTTTCGAGCTCCTCGTACTCCCCCTCCGAGCTGTAGACCCGGAGGGTGAGCGGCGGGGGATCCCCTCGCGCGGGGCGGCGGAGGAGGGTCTCGTAGTGGCGGACCATTTGCTCCATCGCTCCGGAGACCGCCTCCGCGCTCTCGCGCCCCACGTTCGTGACGAGCAACGTGCGCGGGCCGCGGATCCGCCACGCGTCGGCCCAGGTGTAGTGGCGCATGTCCTCCTCCGCCGTCCGGTCGGGCGACGCGCGGCCAGGCGCGCGAAGGGGGAGGTCCGGACCCGCCTCGAGGAGGGTCTCCGCGACCTTCGCGCTCGAGTAGAGCCGGTCCAGGGCGACCCTCGCGCGGGCGTCGAACGGCGTGCCGAGGGACCGGAGGTGGAGATCGATCGCGTTCAGGGGGAGAGAGCGGGCGGCGCACGCCTCGGCGAGGCGGAAGTTCAGCGCGGCGCATTCCTCGACGAGGGCCGCCCCCTTCGACTCGAGAGGGTCGAGTCCGGCGATTCGTCGGGAGAGCTCCTCCGCCAAGGGCTTGCGCTCGGGGCCCTCCCGCGCGATCCCCAGCGCGAGCCGGGAGAAGGCGAGCGCCTCGTCCTTGCGTCCGAGCCTCTCCGCGGACCTCGAGGCGAGATCGAGCAGGTCGAGATTCTCCGGAGCGAACTCGAGCCCCGCGGTCGCCTCGCGAAGGGCGTCCTCCGGGTTCCCCTCGGCGAAGAGGGCCTGCGCGCGCACGCGCCGCGGCAACGCGCCGTCGGGGGCGCCGGCAGCGGGCTCCCCGCCCGTCCCTTGGATGGCGATGAGGAGGAGGAGCGCCGCCGCCTCCATGGGGGGGCATCGTAGACCCCCGCACGACCGTGAGAAGCCCTCACGGCCGGACGGGACGTCGGTCGCCACCCGAGACGGTCCCCGTCGTCGCGTTTCCCCCCGGCCCGGCCTCGGCTAGATTGACGCCCCCCTCCTCACCCGGTTGACCGACCTCCGGCGCCTCATCCGCGACGTCCCCGACTTCCCGAAGCCGGGGA
>CBRGOK010000588.1:0-2863 GCA_967798035.1 uncultured bacterium | reverse complement strand
CCGAGGGCCTCGCCCGGATGGGCCGGATCTCGAGGAGCGCCTCGAGGTCGTCCCGGAACGCCGCGGCGCTCGCGTAGCGCCGGTCCCGGTCCTTCTCGATCGCGGTCAGGACGACCGTCTCGAGGTCGCGCGGGATCCGGGGATTCGCCCGGCGGGGCGGGGTCGGCTCCTCGAAGAGGATCCGGCGGTAGAGCCGGACGACCGTCTCCCCCTCGAAGGGGACGCGACCGGTGACGCACTCATAGAGGGTGACGCCGAGGGAGTAGACGTCCGTGCGCGCGTCGACCCCCCCGCGCCGCGCGTCGATCTGCTCGGGCGAGGCGTAGTGGAGGGTGCCGCCCAACTCCCCGCCGACCGGGGGGGCGTCGGAGGCGAGGTCGAGGCCGACGAGGAGGGCGCGCCCGTCGGAGGTGATCCGGACGTTCGAGGGCTTCACGTCGCGGTGGACGATCCCGGCCGCGTGGGAGGCCTCGAGGGCCGAGGCGAGATCCGCGATCCACCGCACGACCTGCGGGAGCGGGAGGAGGCGGCCCTCCCGGCGAGCCTGCCCCAACTCCTCGTCGAGGCCCCGGCCCGGCACGATCGGCTCGGGCGGGCTCCCGGGGGCCCGCTCGACCGGGTCCTCTCCCCGCACTTCCTGCGGCCGGCTCTCTTCCGGAGGGGGCATGACTGCCGCCTCCCGGGGGCATCCCCGCCATCCGGGAGGGCCCCCGATTGTTCCCCCGAACAGCCCGAGGCGTCAAACGCCGCGCCCGCAAGGGGGAAGGGCGGCGTCCCCGGCCATTGCGACCGGAGGCCCGCGCACTATTTTGCGGGATCCCACATGAAGTTCGCCGCCTTCGACGCCCTCGCGCGCGAGATGTACGAGACGGTCCCCGCGGAGTTCCGCCGCGGGATCTCCTCTCTCCTCGTCCACCGCCGCGCGAAACGCCACCCCCAGATCCCCGACTACTTCACCCTCGGGGAGTGCGACCCCTTGCCGGGGGCCGCCGAGGGGGGGGAGTCGACATCGCGGATCCACCTCTACCACGGCTCGTTCCGGGCGCTCGCGCGCCGGGACGAGACCTTCGAGGAGGAGGAGGAGCTCTGGGAGACGATCCTCCACGAGATCCGCCACGACCTCGAGGACCGCGCCGGGGCGAGCGGGCTCGTCGACGAGGACCAGGTCGAGGAGGACAACGAGAAGCGGCGGTCGGGGCTCCCCTTCGAGCCGGGCTTCTACCGGAAGGGGGAGCGCGACGAGGCGGGGGCCTACTGGGTCGGGCCCGACTGCTTCCTCGAGGTCCCCCTCTCGCGGCGGGACTGGAAGCGCCTCGCCGGCCAGGCCCACCCGATCCGCTGGGGAGAGGACTCCCTCGAGGTCGTCGTCCCCCGGCTCCCCTCCGAGGCCTCCCTCGTCCCCGTCGAGGGGGGATGGGAGGACGAGAAGGGGCCCGGCGGCGACCTCGTCGTCGTCTTCGCCCTCCACTCGGCGCTCCCCCTCCAGTGGGTGCGCCGGGAGAGGGCCGGAGGAAAACCTTGAGCTTCCTGCAGCGGATCTCCGACGCGATCCACTCGATGGGCGCCCTCGACCTGGTCGGGGCGCTGGTCCTGCTGCTGTTCCTCGTCCTCGGCTTCCTCCGCGGGTTCATCGGACAGGCGGCGCGGCTCGTCGCGATCGTGCTCGGGTTCTTCGTCGCCCGGGCCGGCGCCCCCCACCTCGCCCCGGTCGTCGGGGATCTCGTCCCCTCCCTCGGACCGGAGATGCGGACGGGGATCTCCTACGGCTCCCTCTTCCTCCTCGTCCTCCTCGCCACCGCCCTCGTCGGGCTCGCGGTGCGCAAGGCCGTCGAGACGCTCCACCTCGGGTTCTTCGACCGGCTCGGGGGCGCGGCGCTCGGACTGGCGACGGGCGCGGTGCTCCACTTCGCCCTCCTCGTCTGCGTGATCCTCTTCGCGAAGGCGGACCGGCTCGCCCTCCTCGAGAAGGACTCGAGGAGCCTGCGGGCCGCGGTGCGCGTGGCGCAGATGGTGAGTCCGGCGCTTCCGCCGGAGGCGCGGGCGAGGATCGACGCGGCGCGCGCCCGGATCCCGCAGGCCGAGGTCGTCTCGGAGCCGGAGGCGGAGACGCCGGCGAGCGCCCCGTCGGAGAAGGAGCGCTAGGCCGGGCCCGTCCCTTCGGGGACGTAGAGGTCGCCGCCCGCGGCGCGGAACTCGCCGGCCTTCTCTCTCAGGCCCGCGGCGAGGACCTCCTCGGGCGCGAGGCGCTGGGCGGCGGCGAGATCGCGGACCTGCTGGGTGAGCTCCATGCTGCAGAACTTCGGCCCGCACATGGAGCAGAAGTGCGCCCCCTTCGCGGCGGGAGCGGGGAGCGTCTCGTCGTGGAAGGCGCGGGCGGTCTCCGGGTCGAGGGAGAGGTCGAACTGGTCCTCCCAGCGGAAGGCGAACCGGGCCCGGGAGAGGGCGTCGTCGCGCGAGCGGGCGCCCGGGTGGCCCTTCGCGAGGTCGGCGGCGTGGGCGGCGATCCGGTAGGCGATCACGCCGTCCTTGACGTCCTTGCGGTTGGGGAGGCCGAGGTGCTCCTTCGGCGTGACGTAGCACAGCATCGCCGTCCCCCACCACCCGATCATCGCCGCCCCGATCGCGCTCGTGATGTGGTCGTAGCCGGGGGCGACGTCCGTGACGAGGGGGCCGAGGGTGTAGAAGGGGGCGTCGTGGCAGACGGCGCGGGCGCGCTCGACGTTCGTCTGGACGAGGTGCATCGGGACGTGGCCGGGCCCCTCGATCATCACCTGGACGTCCTCGTTCCACGCGACCTTCGTCAGCTCCCCGAGGGTGTCGAGCTCGGCGAACTGCGCCTCGTCGTTCGCGTCGGCGATCGAGC
>CBRGOK010000587.1:0-2864 GCA_967798035.1 uncultured bacterium | reverse complement strand
GCCGTCCCGTCCTCGAACCGGGCCCGGCGCTCGCGCGCACGGCGCTCGTACTCGGCGCGGATCCCGGGGTCCGAGGCGTCGAGCCGGACGATCTCCCCGGTCTCCGGGTCCTCGAGGTTAAGCGGCGCGGTCGGCTCGATCCGTTCCTCCCGGGGATCGACGACGCGGACCGCCACGACGTCGTGGCGGCGGGAGGCGATCGCGAGGGGCCGGGCGTACCCCTCCTCGAGGAAGTCGGAGACGAGGAAGACGATCGCCCGGGGGCGCAGGACCTTCCCGAGGAAGTCGAGCGCCCCGCCGATCCCCCGCCCCGAGGATCCGGGGGCGGGCGCCGCGCCCGCGGAGGCGAGCTCCGCCACCACGCGCAGGGCGTGGCGGAATCCCTTGCGGGCGGGGACGAACCGCTCGATCTCCCGCCGGAAGAGGACGAGGCCCACCTTGTCGTGGTGGCGGATCGCCGCGATCGAGAGGAGGACGGCGAACTCCGTGGCCGTGTCGCGCTTCGTCCGCCGCCCGGAGCCGAACTCCATCGACGCGGACCGGTCGACGAGGAAGGCGAGGGTGAGCTCGCGCTCCTCGACGAACTTCTTGACGAAGGGGCGCCCGTTGCGGGCGGTCACGTTCCAGTCGATCGAGCGGATGTCGTCCCCCGGGACGTACTCCCGCACCTCCTCGAACTCGATCCCCGCGCCGCGGAAGACGGAGGCGTATCCCCCGGCCATCGCCTCGGCGACCGTCCGCCGCGTCCGGATCTCGAGGCGGCGGACCTGGCGGAGGACCTCGGCGTCGAGGACGGCCAACGGCGCCTCCCGGGGGACCTAGGGGACCGGGACGGCGTCGAGGATGCGCCGGACCACGTCCTCGGAGGTGATCCCCTCGGCCTCCGCCTCGTAGGTGACGATCACGCGGTGCCGGAACACCTCCATCGCGATCCCCTTGATGTCGGCGGGGGTCACGTACCCGCGCCCCTTGAGGAAGGCGTGGGCCTTCGCCGCCAGCGTGAGGAGGATCGAGGCGCGGGGGGAGGCCCCGTAGAGGATCTTCCCGGCGAGCGCCTCGAGGTTCGCATTCCCCGGCTCCCGCGAGGCGAAGACGAGCGCGATCACGTAGTCCTTGATCCGGTCGTCGACGTAGATCTCGTCGATCACCGCGCGGGCCCGGAGCACCCGCTCCAGGTCGACCACCGGGCGGACCTCGGGGATCCCCCCGGTCCGCGCCATCCGGTCGACGATCAGGCGCTCTTCCTCGCGGGTCGGATAGCCGAGCACGACCTTCAGCGTGAAGCGGTCGACCTGCGCCTCCGGCAGCGGATAGGTCCCCTCGTGCTCGACGGGGTTCTGCGTCGCGAGGACGAGGAAGGGGTGCGGGAGCGGGAAGCTCTTCCCCCCGATCGAGACCTGGCGCTCCTGCATCCCCTCGAGGAGGGCCGACTGGACCTTCGCCGGGGCGCGGTTGATCTCGTCGGCGAGGAGGAGGTTCGTGAAGATCGGCCCCTTCTTCACGCTGAACTCCCCCGTCTTCGGCGAGTAGACCTCGGTGCCGACGAGGTCGGCGGGGAGGAGGTCGGGGGTGAACTGGACGCGGTTGTGGGCCCCCCGGATCGCCTTCGCGAGGCAGGCGACGGCGAGGCTCTTCGCGAGGCCCGGGACCCCCTCGAGGAGGATGTGCCCCCCGGTGAGGAGCCCGATCAGCATCCCCTCGACGAGCTTCTTCTGTCCGACGAGCACCCCCTCGATCTCCCGGACGATCTCCGAGACGAAGGCGCTCTCCTCGCGAATCCGTTCTCCGACGGCGACGACGTCCGACAAGGCGGGGGCTCCCGGATAGACCCTGGATTACGGCGGCCCGGTCGGGCCGTTGGATCCCGGATTCTAAGGAGAGGGCGCCGCGCCCGGCGCCGGGGTGGCCGCGGGCTCCGTGCTGGGGGACCCGTTCGGGGCGGGCGCGGGCTCGCCGGGCGGCGGGGCGGGGGGAGGGGCCTTCGCGGCCGTGGACGGGCGCGGCGCGGGGACGAGGATCTTGCGCCCCCCGAGGAGGCGGCGCAGGAGCGTGGCGGGACCGGAGGCGGGGCCCTCCACCAGGATGTCCCTCTCGCGCTCCGCGCTGCCCAGCGCACGGGCGAGCGAGGCGATGACCCGGTCCTTCTCGGAGATCGCGCGCTCCCGGCGGTCGAGGATCGCCTCGAGGTTTCGCTCGATCATCTTCGCCGCCTCGTCGATCGCCGCGACCCGCTCCTCCGCGCGGAGGCGGCCGTCGTGGTCCCCCCGCAGGCGCTCGATCTCCGCGCGCAGCGCGGCCAAGTCCTTCTCGAGCCGCTCCCTCCGCTCCCTCTCGAGGTCCCGCTCGTGGGTCGCCTTCTGCGTCGCGGACCGCTCCTCCTCGACGGCGGTCCGCAGCCGCTTCCCCTCCTCGCGGAGCGCCGTCCGCATCGAGGTGAGCTCGTCGCGCAGCCTCTCGACCTCGACGCGCAGGGCCGGCAGGGTGAGGAGAACGCGGTCGTCCGCCCTCGATGCGTTTCCTTCGTCGGCCATCCAGCGCACCCGAGTGCCGCGGAAGATAGCGGTCGGGCGCCGGCCCGCAAGGGATCTGCCCCGGCTGGGTGTTGATGGGGCTGCGAGGAGCCGATCCCCCCCCTCCCTTCTCAAATCCGTTTTCGTCGTCGCCTGCGCGGGCTCGCTTCCACGGTGCGCCACCGCCCGGACGTGCGCGCCTCGCTCCGCCTCACCTCCCTACACCGCCTCTAGCCTCCGGGAGAGCTTGCCCCAGTCTTGTCTCCACCCGAGCAGCTCCCGCAGCGAGAGCCTCCGGTTCCAAAGCCCCTCCTCCATCCCCGGGGTGTGCCTCACCTTGTTCGTCTTCCACCT
>CBRGOK010000586.1:0-2876 GCA_967798035.1 uncultured bacterium | reverse complement strand
AGTTCTTCGAGCACTTCGTCGCGATCGCCGACGCGCTGAACAACCTCGGGGGGACGGGCCTCTGGGACGAGGGGGACGGCTTCTACTACGACCAGCTCCACACGAACGGGGAGCGGCGGCCCCTGAAGGTGCGCTCCCTCGTCGGCCTCATCCCGCTCCTCGTCGCCGAGGTTCTCGACGAGCAGAGGATCGGCCGGCTCCCCGGATTCAAGAAGCGGATGGAGTGGTTTCTCCGCTACCGCCCCGACCTCGCCCGCCACATCACCTACATGTGCTGCGGCCCCGCGGGGGACATGCGCTTCCTCGCGATCCCGTCCGAGGAGCGCCTCCGGCGAGTGCTGCGTACCCTCCTCCATGAGGAGGAGTTCCTCTCCCCGTACGGGATCCGGTCGATCTCCCGCGTGCACGCGAGGGCTCCCTTCGTCTTCCGGTCGGGAGGGGAGGAGTGGCGTGTCGAGTACGCGCCGGGGGAGTCGACGACCGGCCTCTTCGGCGGCAACTCGAACTGGCGGGGCCCGATCTGGTTCCCGATCAACTATCTCCTCGTCGAGGCGCTCGAGCGCTACCACCGCTTCTACGGCGACGCCCTCCAGGTGGAGTGCCCGACCGGCTCGGGCCGCACGATGAACCTCCAGCAGGTGGCGCACGAGATCGCCCGGCGGCTCTCCTCGATCTTCCTCCCGGGCGAGGGGGGCGGTCGGCCCGTCCACGCCGGGGACCCTCGCTACGCCTCCGATCCCCACTGGCGCGACCTCTGCCTCTTCTACGAGTACTTCCACGGGGACACCGGCCGCGGCCTCGGCGCGAGCCACCAGACGGGATGGACCGCCCTCGTCGCGCGCCTCCTCGAGGACCTCGCTCGGGCGCGCACGGACCGCGTCCACGCGGGAGCCTGATCCCCGGCGACCGCGGTCCTCGACATCCAACGGACCGGCAGGTCGGCCGGGGCTCGACGCTCCTGGAGGCGCCGTCCGGCGGCGTACAATCTCTCCCGCGCGTCGTCCCCGCGCGTCGGAGTCCTCCCGATCATGCGCGGCCAAGCCTTTCTGATGATCGGGGCCGCGGTCGTCCTCGCGGCGGGGGCTTCCCTCTTCCTCGTGTCCTCGGGAGGGGGACCGGAGGCGCGTCCCGACTCCGCCCGCAGGTCCCAGGCGGCGAGGAGCGCCGCGGAGTCGACTCCGCCGGCCGCTCCCGAATCGGGGCCCCGACGGGAGACGGCGGAGCGCACGACCCTCCAGCCTCCGGGACCCGACTCTCGGGGAGTCCTCGTCCGCGGCCGGCTCGTCATGTCGGACGGCTCGCGTCCTCCCGCGGACGCCGAGGTCCGGGCCCTGACCGGCAAGCGCGAGTTCGACTTCCCCGAGACGATCGGGCTCCTCGGCGGGAAGGAGGTCTACGAGCGGCTCCTGAAGGAAGGGGAAGCGCGGCGGCGCGTGCGCGAGCTCGGCGGCTGGAAGCCCGGTCACTCGGCGCGGTCGGGACCCGAGGGGTCGTTCGAGATCGCCCTGCCCAGGGACTTCCCGGAGTTCCGATTCGAGGTCGAGGCGGACTTCGCGGGCCACTTCCGCGAGCGGCGCTTCTCGATCGACTCTCCGGAGGTCCTCGCCGGCGTCACGCTCGTCCTCGACGCCGCCGCGCGGATCGAGGGGAGGCTCACGGACGGCTCGGGGCAGACGGTCCGCGGAGCGCGGGTCGCCCTCGTCGAGCCCCTCGCTGAGTCCCTCCGTCGCATCCAGCTCGAGCGGGGCGCCGACGCCGAGTCCGACGCGGAGGGGCGCTTCGTCTTCCGCGGGGTGGCTCCCGGGGAGTGGGTCCTCGCTGCCGTCGCGGAGGGTCTGGGCTACGCGAAGCGCCGGGTCGACGCGGTCGCGCGGGAGGTGACGCGGGCGGGGCTGGTCCTCGGCCAGGGAGTCGTGATCGCCGGGAAGGTCGTCGACGAGTCGGGGGGAGGAGTCGCCGGCACCAGGGTCCAGGCGATTCCTCCCGCATGGACCCCCGAGGGGATCCGAGTCGAGTACGGGCTCGCCAGGACGGATCCGTCCGGAGGATTCCGCATCTGCTCTCTCGAGCCGGGGCCGCACCACCTGCGGGCGACGAAGGACGGCCTCCTCGCCAAGGACCCGGAGCTGCTCGTCGAGGTGAAGGGCGGAGAGGAGACCTCCGTGACCCTCGTGCTCACGGCAGGACGCCGCGTCGCGGGCCGGGTCGTCGACGAAGCCGGGCGTCCCGTCGGAGGGGCGACGGTGACCGCGTGGCCCGACTGGAGGAGCGCGCGGGGCGCCGGCGCGCCGATGCGGCGAACTCCCTTCAGCCAGCGGACCGAGACCGGCCCGGACGGTTCCTTCCGCCTGACCGGACTCGGCGAAGGGCCCTACGAGATCGTCGCGAGCAAGCCGGAGGTCGCGACCGCGGAGCGGCGCAACGTCGCGGAGGACCTCGACGACCTCGAGATCGTCCTCCCCGGGCCGACCGGCGTGGCGGGGACGGTGGAGGACGCCGCGAGCGGTTCCCCCATCCGGCGGTTCACGATCCTCCTCCACCGGATCGAACGCTCCGCCGGCTCGATCGGGCGTTCGTCGGAGGGGAGCCGGGCCTTCCTCGACGAGGAGGGGAGATTCCGGTTCGCCGGCCTCCGACCCGGGGAATACGCGGTGTCTTCCCGGGCCGAAGGGTTCGTCGAGGGACAGGTCGAGGGGATCGAGGTCGCGGCCGGCGGAATCCGCGACGGGATCAGGATCCGGCTGGAGCGGGCGGCCGCCGTCCGCGGGAAGGTCGTGACGGTCGCCGGGGATCCAGTGGCGGCAGCACTGATCGAGGTGGGCCAGGAGGAGGCGATCTTCGCCGACGCCGATTCGATCGAGACCGCTGCGGACGGC
>CBRGOK010000585.1:0-2886 GCA_967798035.1 uncultured bacterium | reverse complement strand
TGGCCACTCACGGACCCGCCGGGCGGGGAGGCCCGGCGTCACTTCCGGGGGGACCCTAATCGACTCTTTGCAATTTGGCAAGCGGGGGGGGGGACCGGGCCCAGGCTCCAGCGGCGGGTGAGAGGCGCCGATCGCGGCGGCCTGCCCCCCCCCGGACGGCCGGCGCGCGGGCTGAAAACGAAAGCGGGACGGAGCCGGCTCCGTCCCGCTTCTTCGTATCGCTCCGTCGCTCAGTTGCCCGCGCCGACGGCCACGGACTTCGCCTGGAAGATGTCCGGGGTCATCGTCTTGTTCATCGCGCGGACGAGCTCGGCTACCTTCGCCGTCGCCGACGCGCGCGCCTCGGCCGCCTTCATCATGTCCTCGAATCCGGCCGGCATCTCCGCGGCGTGCTCCTTCGGGGCCTTGTCGAAGTGCTCGCCGAGCATCTTGTCGATCGCGACCTGGCGGTCGAGTCCCTTCACGAGGAACTCCATCGTCTCCTTCACGAGGTCGCAGGCGGGGACCGCCTTCTTGACGACGTCCATCGCGGCGAGGAGCTCGGTCTTCTTCGCCTCGGGGAGGGCCGCTGCCTTCGCCGGAATGCCGGCCCACGTCGTCGTGAAGCGCACGGCATCCTGGGAGATCGAGTCGAAGTCCTTCCCGGCGTCGGCGAAGGCCGGCTTCGAGGCCTTCCTCACGATGACCGTCGCGGTCTCGGTCTCGTGGCACTCCTGCTTCTCGGCCGCGGCCATCACCTTGCCCATCGCGGCGTAGAGGTCCTTCGACTTCGCGGCGATCGCGATCCGCTCCTCGAAGGCCTGGTGGATCTCCTTCGGGGTGTCCTCGCACTCCTTCGCCTTCCCCTCCTCGCCGCAGGCGGCGAGGAACTGGTTGTCGAGGGAGACCGCCGTGTCGAAGAACCGGGCGAGGAACATCCACGCCTCGGGCCCCTGCTGGCAGACCGGGCAGGAGGCGGAGACGACGGCGCGCGCCTTGCCGACGGTCTCGCGGGTCTCCGCGGACATCGCCGCCATCTGCTCGCCGACCTTCGCCCACTTCGCGACGAGCGCGTCGGCCGGACATTCGCCGCCCTTCGCGACGCCGTGGCACTCGGCGGCCTTCGCCTGACCCGTGCACTTCTCGTCGCCGCCATGCGCCGCGAGAACGAAACCGATCGTCGGGACGAGGAGGCCGCCCGCGAGCCAGAGACTGTTCATCGAAAACTCCCTCTGCTTGAGATGGGGTCTGGTTCCGACCCTTCCCGGCGGGCCTCGAGAGAGGCGCGACCTCGCCGGGGGTCGGGAACGGGGATGATGTGGAGGACTATACGAAATCGCCGGAGGAAGGGATCAAGGTGGTTCGGGGCCCCGTCCACGGCTCACCGTTCACGACCGCACGCAGGGCCCGAAGATGCCTCGCCCCCGCCTCCGGCGGGATGCCGGCACGGATCCGTAGAGTCGGCGGCGCCTCTCCCCCCGTACGGGTTGCGTTCCCAGCCGACGGCGAACGCAAGTCTTTCCGCGCCCGGGCCTTTCGAACCGGGGTCGATCGAGGCCCAAGCGCCGAGCGGCCTCTCGACTTGGGGGGAGACCGGGGGGGTCCGGACGATCCCGCCACCCTCTTCATTCGCGAGGGCCGGGTGCGCCGGTCGGCGGATCGTCGCGTCGCTGATCGGAGGGCTCCTTCTCACTCGCGACGGCCCGCGTCGCTCGACCCTGGGCCGTCGCCAGGTTCGTAATGCCGATCTTTTTCGCCGCAAGGGCGGCGAGTCCGCCCCCCGATCCCGCTCATGATGCGGGGCCGGGCCAGCCGGTCCGCCCGCGCTCAGCCCTTCTTGTGGTAGACGCCCTCGAACATCGGGGCCCAGGTCTTCCCGTCCTGCGAGGACTCCATCTTCGAGCGGATCGTCCCCGCCTCCCTCAGATCGTAGGTGAGCCGGTGGGTCCCCATCGGGTTCTTGCAGGTGAGCGTGAGCGACGAGCCCTCGAACTTCCCGCGGAAGAGGTCCGGCCCCATCCCCATGGAGTCGAACCAGTGGAGCAGGACCTCGTCCGTCTTCGGTTCGTATCCGATCACCCCGTGGCCGCGGAAGGTGACGACCTGGCCGCGCCGCTGCGCGTAGTCCTCGACCACCCAGAACCCGTCGCAGGCGACCTGAGCCGAGATCGTGGCGGTCGCCACCCCGCCCTTCGGCTCCCAGGGCGAGGGGAACATCTTCTCCTCCCCGGTCCAGTTCCCCGCGAGCGCCTCGAGTCTCTTGTGTCCGGCAGTGGGCTTCGGCATCTCCATGGCGTTTCTCCGTGAAGGTGGCGTCGGCGCGCGGTTCGACTATACGTGGACCGCGCCGTCGGCATAGGGCTTCTCCTACCCCGGATCCATTCCGTCCCACTGTCTGGCCGTCGGCGTCACACCCTCACCTTGCGGCCGCGCGCCGGTTGCGGGGCTGCGGCTTCCGGCTTCGGGGCGGCGGAGAGGACGTCCGCTTCCGTCGACTCGTCCCCGAGCCCGAAGAGCCCGGTGTTGACGTACTCCGACCGGATGAGCGACCAGAAGTCGACCGCGAGGCCCCACTCCACGTACGCGTAGGGGAGCCAGCCGTAGCCCGACGCGCCCCAGGAGGTGCCCCAGGAGTTCCGGATGAGGAGCGCCCCGGTCCGGTTCCCGATCCTCTTCGCGTCGTCGTAGCCGACCGCGACGATGGCGTGGCCGCCGAGCGCCTGGTCGGTCGAGGTGGGGAAGGGGATCTCGCTCCTTCCGTCGCCCGGTCGCGGGAACGAGCTGTAGACCGTGAAGCCGAACATCGAGGGGAGCTGCGCGGCGAGGTAGCGCTTCACGGAGGTCAGGAGAGCCGCCGGCGCCGTTCCCGGCGGATCGTGCCGGTAGTAGCGGACGGACTGGTAGCTC
>CBRGOK010000584.1:0-2906 GCA_967798035.1 uncultured bacterium | reverse complement strand
GGAGCTCGAGGTTCATCGGGACCTCGCCGAAGCCGCGCCACTCCAGGCGCAGGAAGCAGACCTTGTTGTCGTTCTGCCAGGGGACGTAGTCGGAGGGCCCGATGTGGATGCGGTCCGCGGGGAGGGGGACCTCGAGCTGGGACTGGACCGACTCCGTCTTCGAGATGCGCTTCGACCGGAGCCGGTGGCGCTCGAGCATGTTGAGGAAGTCGGTGTTCCCGCCCGTGTTCAACTGGTAGGTCCGCTCGAGCCTCACCCCCCGGTCGCGGAGCAGGCGCGCGAGCACCCGGTGGACGATCGTGGCCCCGAACTGGCTCTTGATGTCGTCCCCGATGATCGGGAGGCAGCGGTCGCGGAAGCGGGCGGCCCAGGTCGCGTCCGATGCGATGAACACGGGGATGCAGTTCACCATGGCGACCCCCGCCTCCAGGCACGCGGTGGCGAAGTGGCGGACCGCCATCTCGGACCCGACGGGCATGTAGCACACGAGCACGTGCGCCCCGGTCTCGCGCAGGACGCGGGCGACGTCGCAGGGGGGGACGTCGGCGGCGCGGAAGGCGCGCTCCTCCGGATAGGCGGCCATGTGCTCGGAGACTCCGTCGAGCACGGGCGCCATCTGCACGCGCACGCCGTAGTCCGGGAGCTCCTTCTGGAAGACCGTCGTGCAGTTCGGCGGCGCGAACACGGCCTCCTCCAAGGGTCTCCCGACCTTCCGGCGGTCGATGTCGAAGGCGGCCACGGGCCGGATGTCCCCCACCCCGTAACCGCCCAGGTCGGCGTGCATCAGGCCGGCGGCGGAGTCCGACGGCCGGCGGCGGTAGTACTCGATTCCTTGCAGCAGGGAGCTGGCGCAGTTTCCGACGCCAGCGATCGCGAGACGGATCTCACCCACGACGGGACCTCCTTCCTCCCAGGAACCTCGGAACACCATTCCGACCGCCCTCGGATTCCTGGAACACAACTTGACGGGACTTCACGCTGCGACCTCGGCGCTCGCGACGGGACCGGCCTGGGCCGAACCCGACGCTTCGAGGCCGTACCGATCGACGACCCCCGCGAAGCGGGATCGATCCATGGATGCCTGCGGGGCAACCTTCCGTCGCCCGAGGGTCCGGGGGGACCGGACCGCGGAGAGTCGCTCGTTCGGGAGGCGGACGGCGGATCCGCCCAATTCCTCGCCCCGCGCCTCGCCGACTGCCGAGAGGCACGACCTCCCCGACTCCACAACGATGAGTCGCCTTCCAACGGCGGCTCGCACTGGAAGCTCCTTCGGCTTCCCTCCCGCGCCCGCGGTGCGATAGGAGTGTCGGGGGATCTGCCGGGCTTTGCAATACTTTCTTCCCCTCTTTACGAACGTGGAATCGGGCCCCCCTCCCCCGTTCCCTTCGAGGAGGACGCTACGGGGAACGGCGAAGCGGGCCGTGGGGATCCCGGCCCATTCAAACGGGAGGCCCGGATCGAACGCTCCGTCCCCGAGGGCCTTCGAGGGGAGTCGTCCGGCGAAGGGAGCAGACGACCTCCCGTCCTCGCCCCGCGCCTCGCCGGCAGCCGAGAGGCACGACCTCCCCGACACCACAACGATGAGTCGCCCTCCAACGGCGGCTCGCACTGGAAGCTCGCTCGGCTTCCCTCCCGCGCCCGCGGTGCGATCAGAGTGTCGGGGGATCTGCCGGGCCTTGCAATCCTTTCTTCCTCTTCTTACGAACTCTTACGAACGTGGAATCGGAATCCTCCCCGTTCCCTCGGAGACCTTCCGAGCGGACGCCGGTTCCCGGCGTCGTCAGCCCCCACCGCGGCTGCTCGACGTGCGACGGCCAGCGGGACCCCCGGTTCTCGACGATCGCGAACCCCTCGTGGGGCCTCGGCGCCAGGGAGAGAGACTTCCGGCGGGCGCGGCAGGAACCCACGCCGGGCGGCCGAGGAGGTCGGCTTCGGCCCCCTCGAGGCCTCGGGTCGCCGATCAGCCGCCGCGTCCCCCTCGGACCCGATCGAGCGCCTCGCGGGCGGCGGCCGCGAGGTTGCGGATGCGCCCCGGCATCTCCGCGTCGCGGGTCGCGCGGCGGAAGGAGCGCAGCAGCTCCTCCGTCAGGACCAGGGCCTCGTACAGGGCGAGCCGGTCCGGCGGCACCTCCGGCCGGCGCGCGAGGAATTCGCGGCGGAAGGTCTCCGCAAGCCGCTCCATCTCCGGGGCGCTCCCCGGTTCGCGCAGGGGCTCCTGGCGCAGGCGGAGGAGGAACGTCGCGGCGTCCAGGGCCGGATCCGCGAGGCACAGGCCGTCCCAGTCGATCACGGTGAGGGAGTCCTCGTCGCCCACCGTTTGCTTGTGGCGAAAGCCGCCGTGCGCGGGAAGGAGCTCCTCGTGCAAAGGCGCCAGGGCTTCGAGGCGTTGCACGAGCTCCTCGGCCGCGCGCACGAGTTCGGGATGCTGCCGGCAGGACGGCCCGCGCAGCACACGGCGCTCCTTCTCCAGGCGTCCGAGCTCCCCGGCGAAGGAGCGCCGCCCCTCCGGCCGGAGCCCAGAGCGCTGCAGTTCCGCGAGGGAATCCGCAGCGACGGCCATGCAGCGCTCCGCCCGGGCGAAGTCCACGCCCGGTGGCAGCGCCCCGTCGTTCTCCAGGCCCTTGATCCAGTCGATCAGGTGGTGCGGGCCCGCGGCCTCGCCGAGGAGAAGCATGCGCCGGCCGGCGTCGTAGCCCAGAGGCTCGGGCATCCGGAGGCTCTGCGCGCCGCGCGCCGCCGACCAGAGCGCGGAGAGCTCCGCGTGGAACCTCGCGCCCCGGTCATCGCCGAATAGCTTCGCGTAGAGCGAGTGCGGGCGAACGCGCGGCTCCGCGAAAGAGGCCGTCATCCGCAGCACGGCGCGCTTGAAGGGCTTGTATTGGCGCAGCTCCCATTCGACGCGCTCG
>CBRGOK010000583.1:0-2912 GCA_967798035.1 uncultured bacterium | reverse complement strand
GTCCTTTCCGATTCCGCGCAGGGCCGCTCGGCCCTTCCTCTGGGAAGTAGGAGGTGACCGCGTTGAAAACCCGCCTCTCGCCCGCGATCGCCCTCTCGCTCGCCCTCGGTCCGGCCGCCCTCTCCCAGGTCCAGGTCGGCCCCCCCCTCCCCTGGCCCGTGATCTACGTCCGGTGGCCCTCCTTCCCCAACGTCCCCTCCGACCAGGCCCTCGAGTTCCAGGCGGGGACGAACCTGTTCCTCCGGCAGCCGAACGGGACCGAGACGAACCTGACGGGGCTCGTCGCCGGCGCGGCGAAGGACCCCGAGCTCTCCTTCGACGCGACGACTGTGATCTTCGCCGCCAAGCTCAACTCCGCCGCCCAGTGGCACGTCTACGAGATGCCGGTCGCCGGCGGGGCGATGACGCCCCTCACCTCCGGCCCCTGGAACGACACCGATCCCCACTACCTCCCGGGCGGGCTCGGCTTCGTCTTCCTCTCCAACCGCGCCGGCGAGTACGGCGAGGACACCTCCCTCGGGGTCGACGAGACGCCCTTCAACCTCGCCGACCCGCAGAACTCGGTCCTCTGGATGGCCGGCCCGCAGGGGCAGAACCCCAAGCGCCTCTCCCGCAACCTCTCGAGCGACCAGCGGCCGATCGTCCTCGAGGACGGGAGGATCGTCTGGTCTCGATGGGAGCGGGCGGAGGATCGATCGAGCTCGCGGTTCCCCCTCTTCGAGATGCGGCTCGACGGCGGGATCGACTTCGGCGACCACCAGGGGATCGACGAGCTGTTCGGGAACCACCTCGCCTGGGGTTTCGACGACCCGCGCGAGATGCCGAACGGGCTCCTCGTCGCGACGCGGCACTACTTCACCAGCCTCTACCGGGCGGGGACGGTCGTCCTGATCGACCCCGACCAGCCCTTCGGGCCTCCCCCGTCCTTCAACTCCTTCTTCGCCGAACTCACCCCCTCCGTCTCGCCGGGCGACGAGCCGGAGCCCGACGGCCGCTACAAGTCTCCGCGGCCGCTCCCCGACGGGAGGATCCTCATCTCCTGGAGCCCGGGACCGGTGTACGAGGACCAGCTCCCGATCCCCGACTTCGGCCTCTACGTCGTCGACCCGCTGGTGACCGATCCGTTCGGGGACGTGATCCGGACCCTCTTCCTGAACGATCCGCTGATGGACGAGGTCGACGCGCTCCCGGTCGTCCCCTACGCGACACTCCACGGGCAGGCCGAGCCGGACGTGATCCTCCCCTGGACGAGCAGCGCGACGACGGGATTCGTCGGCTGCGCCGACGCGGGGGTCGGGAACTACGACTTCTCGAACGGCCCGATCCCGAAGAGCCACGGGGCCTTCCTCCCGGCCGACGTGAAACGCTTCCGGTTCCTGAAGGGGATCCCGATCAAGTTCTCCGACCCCGACTTCACGAATGTTCAGGCGCGGCAGCGCGGCCGCACCCCCTACGAGGCCTCCGAGGTGATGGGGGAGATCCAGCTCTACGTCGACCGCTCCTTCAAGGTCGAGGTCCCGGCGGACACGCCCTTCACCTTCCAGAGCCTCGACGAGGAGGGGCTCGCCCTGGTCAACGGCACGAACTGGAGGCAGGTCTTCGCCGGGAAGGGGACGACCTGCACGGGATGCCACGCCCGCTACACGCCGGGGCCCCCGTTCGCGGGCTCGATCGCGGCGAGCCAGCCCCCGACGCCGATCGGGCTCTCGGGGCCCGGGCTGCGGATCGAGTACCTGAAGGACGTCCAGCCGATCTTCGACCGCAAGTGCATCCAGTGCCACGGCGCGACCGCGGCGACGACGGGAGCGAGCCTCGACCTGCGCGACGCCCCGGGGATCTACTTCCCGACCTCGGGGGGGGGACCCGGCATCTGGAACCGCTCCTACGAGCGGTTGATGCAGACGAACGTCGCCGGCGTCGAGGTCCCGCCGACCCAGATGACGGTGAACGGCCAGTCCGTCCCGCCCCTCAGCCAGGACGCGATCTTCT
Source organism: uncultured bacterium (assembly GCA_967798035.1). Classification (GTDB taxonomy): domain Bacteria; phylum Planctomycetota; class UBA1135; order UBA1135; family JAKEFM01; genus JAKEFM01. Next base: position 923 of record CBRGOK010000583.1, on the reverse strand, counting down.
TCTCGAAGTACGTCGCGAACGGGCGGTCCCGCCAGTCCCTCCTCGTCTGGAAGCTCCACGGCCAGCGGCTCGACGGCTTCACGAACGCGACCTTCCCCAACGACGTCGACTACTCGGGGGCTGCGATGCCGCCGCCCAACTCGGGCGTCCCCCCCCTCACCCCGCAGGAGCTGGACACGCTCGAGCTCTGGGCCGACCTCGGGGCGGGATGGTCCGCGGGGACGGGGGAGAACGAGACGCCGGACCTCGCCCTCCTCGTCGGCGCCGTGGCGCATGTCGGCGGGACGGTTCCCCTCACCTTCCGCTCCCGGCAGGACCCGGTCAGGACCTATCTGGGGGCGGCCTCGCTCGGGACGGTCCCGGGCTTCGACTACCTCGGCGTCCACCTTCCCCTCAACCCGGACGTGCTCTTCGAGATGTCGGTCTTCCACGCGACGGGCGTCTTCAACGGCTTCCTCGGCACCCTCGACTCGAACGGGATCACCACCGCGCCGGCGATCTCGATCCCCGTCGAACCCTCCCTCGTCGGGTTCACCTTCTACGTGGGGTTCGTCACCTTCGCCCCTGGCTGGCTCCCGCTGCGAGCCTCGGAGTCGGCGCCGATCCAGATCGTGCCCTGACCGCCGCTCCGCCCCCGAACCCCCGACACCTGCGGGGGCGACACCTCCGGGGGGGCCCCCGGTTTCATCCGGCTCCAGAGCCCCGGCAGACCCCCCCCCCCCCGGAGAGCCCGAAGGAGGCAGCCGTGATGAAAGTCCGCCGCTCCCTGCCGTTCGCTCCCCTCCTCCTCCTCGCCCCCGTCGCCCCCGCCCAGGTCCAGACCGGTCCCCCCCTTCCCTGGCCGGTCCTCTACGTGCGCTGGCCGACCTTCACGAACGTCCCCTTCGACCACGCCCTCGAGTTCCAGGCCGGGCCGAACCTGA
>CBRGOK010000582.1:0-2917 GCA_967798035.1 uncultured bacterium | reverse complement strand
TCCATCTTCGCCGCCGCGGTGCCGGGCCGGGGCGAGTACTGGAACACGAAGTTCTGGAGGAAGCCGATCTCCTCGACCGCTCTCGCCGAGGTCTCGAACTCCTCCTCCGTCTCGCCGGGGAAGCCGACGATCCAGTCGCTCGACAATTCGACGTCCGGCACCGCCGCGCGAAGCCGTTCGATCCGTTTCCGGTACAGGTCCACCGTGTAGCCCCTCCGCATCGCGCGCAGCACCCGATCCGAGCCCGACTGCATCGGGACCGGGAGGTACTTCGCCATCTTCGGCAGGGTCGCGACCGCCTCGATCAGATCGTCCGTCAGATACGCCGCGTGGTTCGTGACGAGCCGGATCCGCGCCAGACCGTCGATCCGCGACAGTTCCCGCAGCAGGCCCGACAGTCGGGGCGCCCCCGGCCCCCGCCCGAGGTCGTAGCCGAAGGCGTTCACCGTCTGGCCGAGGAGCGTCACCTCCCTCACGCCCCGCTCCACGAGGCGGCGGACCTCCTCCACGATCGCGTCCGGCTCACGGCTCGCGACCGGACCCCTCACCGCCGGCACGATGCAGAACGCGCAGTGGAGGTCGCACCCGCGCATCACGGCGACGAAGGCGTGCGGCCCTCCCGGATGGGCCGCCACGTTCCGGGGGAACTCGACGTCGGGCTCGGTCCCCACGGCGCTCGTCCTCCCCCTCCCGGCCCTCACCTCCCGGACCAGGTCGGGGAGGCGGGGGAACTCGCGCGTCCCGACGACGATGTCGACGACCGGGCTTCGTCGGAAAACCCCGTCGCCGACGCGCTGCGGCAGGCAGCCCGAAACCGCGACGACGAGGTCGGGGCGCCGCTCTTTCTCCTTGCGCAGCTCCCCGAGCCGGGAGAAGACCCGCTCCTCGGCGTGCTCGCGGACCGAGCAGGTGTTGAGGACGACGACCTCGGCCTCCTCGACGGACTCGGCGCGCCCGAAGCCGCTCTCGAGGAAGCGTCCCAGCGCCAGCTCCGAGTCGAGCGCGTTCATCTGGCAGCCGAAGGTCAGGAAGTGGACCTTCGGCGCTTCCGGAGCTCTCGGCTCTTCCGCCAGGACGACTCGCTCGGTCATGGGTGGAGTGCTACGGCTCGGCTACGACTCTTCCGCGGCGGGGCGCCACCCTACTGCGCGGCCGGCGGCTCGTTCAACCTTCCGGGCGCGTCGGGATTGGGGATCGGCACCACGACGTCGTCGAGCCCCTCCCGAAGAGACGAAAGCCGGCCCACCGGACGGCGCCGGATCGCCTCAGGCGCTCGTCGCCTCCCGGTCCCCGCGACCGACCGCGACCGCGCCAGGATCGCGGCCGGCGCGGAACGGTCAGAGCGTGAACAGCACGTCGTCCGTGACGTAGATCGTGCAGGGGGCGAACGGAGAGGGGGGTCGGATGAGAAGCTCCTGGACCCAGACTTGCGAGCCCCAGAGGTACTGCGGATACGGGCCGATCGTCGAGAACTCGAAGGGGCTGACGACGAAGGACACGAAGCTGTAGATCAGGGCGGGCCCGGGGAGGCAGCACCCTCCGGAGGAGCCGAAGGTCGTGGTGCCGGCCAGAGGGTAGACGATCAGCGGCACCGGGATCGGGGGGGGCGTGTCGTAGATGAGGAACACCCCGCTGAAGGATGGAAAGCCGGCCGGGCTCGGACCCAGAATCAACCCGAAGGTCGGATCGTTCGAGACGACGAGGGAGATCGGGGCCGAGGCACACCCGGCCAACGAGGACCCTGCCGGGGTGGGCACCTGTCCGGGGACCGGAACGGCGAGCGCCACGGAGGCGAGGGCGACGGCCAGAAAAGCACGATTCGTGACGGTCCTTCCCATGGGGCGGCGACCTCCTCGTACGGTCCTGGCGGGTGCGCAGGCTACTTCCCCCACCTCCCGCCCGCGACAGCGGCTTCCGGTTTCCGGCGCTCGCCTCCGTGCACTTCGGCGGGGGGGTCGAGGTGGAGGACGGTCCCGCCGGAGGGCGCCGGCGCCCGGCGAGCGAAGGGACCCGCTCACTTCGGCTTCGACTCGCGCTCGAGGCGGACCTCGACGTCCTGCGGCGAGGAGGACCCGACGCGGAGCGGGAGAGACTTCCGCGCGAACCCGTTCGAGCGGACCTCCAAGGTGTACTCCCCGGGGAGGAGGGGCACGGTCGCCATCCCTTCCTCGCCCTTCTTCGGCGGGGCCGGCCCGAACATCGCCCCCGCGTGCGCCGCCGTCCGATTCCCCCTCACGTCGACGAGGGTGAAGGCGGCGCCGAGGAGGGCCTCGTCCTTCTCCCCGAGCGCGCGGAGGCGCACGCGGACTCCCTTCTTTCGCTCGATCCGGAACGCGGTCTCCTCCCCGACGCGGACCGCACCTTCCTCGGAGAAGGCCTGCGGGCAGTCGTCCTCCGCGCCGCCGAAGGGGAAGCCGCGACCGCCCGCGCTAGCCTTGTACATCCCCGCCGCGAGCCCCCCCACCTTGGCCAGTCCCTTTTCGTCGGTCATCCCTCCCGAGGAGCGGCCGAAGGGGAAGGTCGGCTCCGTCTCCCCCGCGGGGGAGATGTTGACCCAGACCCGGGCGGCCGGACGGCCGTCGGGGTCGACGACGGTCACCACCGCCGTGCCCCCCGCTCCGAGGGCGAAGTCGGCGGTGGTTCGGCCGCCTTCGACGACGTCGAGGCCGCCGCGGCGGTCCGAGGCGAGGCCCGGTCCCTCCTTCGCCATGCCGAAGGGCATCTGGCCCTCGGGTTGGACCGTGACGGCGTACGTTCCGGGCTCGAGGTCGCGGACGACGTATCGCCCCTCCGGATCCGTCTGAACCCAGCCCCCGAAACGGAAAGCCCGCTCCTCGCCTCCCTTCTCCGCGCCCACCTGGATGGAAGCTCCGGCGACGGCCGAGCCGTCCGAGGCGCGGACGACCCGCCCGGCGAT
>CBRGOK010000581.1:0-2923 GCA_967798035.1 uncultured bacterium | reverse complement strand
GCGAGGGTTGAACGGGCAACCGGTCGGGACCCTGAGGAGCGAAGGGGGCGCCCCCAGGACCGGTCGCCGGGAAGGACGAAGGCGGCAGCTCCCGCGCCCGCAAGCTTGAGGACGGCTCGTCGATTCACGTTCGTCTCCCGCACGAGGTCGTGCCCGGACGCTCGAATCGACCCCTTCGGACGGAGGCCGGCCCCTCCCTCTTCCCTCTCCCGACCCGGAAGCGACGGCTGCTCGGTTCCGCCCGAAGAAGGAGCTCCGGTTCAGCGATCCGAGAAGAAGTACAGGAACCGCACGCTCGCCTCCGGGACGTAGCCCATCCCGCAGCCGATGGCCATGCCCGTGTCGTCCCCCTCGACGTTGGCCCCGCAGCCGGTGTCGCGGGCCCACTTCGCTCCCGCGGGAGACTTCACGCGGAGTCTCTCGACGGCGGCCTGCTTGAGCGCCGCGACCACGCGCTCGCGTCGGGAAGGATCCTCCTCGGCCAGCTTCCGGAGAACGACCGCTCCGCGGTCCGCGAGGGAGGCGTCGACCTTCGCCTTGCCGTCGGCGATGGCGAGGAGGGTGCTCGCCTCCGCCGGAGTGAGCCCCTTCTCGGCCTCGACGACCCGCTCGAGGAGCGTCTTGCCGTCGGGCGCGACCGCGGCTCGGATCGCCTCGCCGAACTGCGCGACGCGATCGCGGGCGGACTGCTCGGCGCGTTTCCTCGCCTCCTTCCAGTCCTCTCCGCCGCGGAGGGGGTCGGTCTGAGGGGGAAGAGTGGGATCGATCGCCAGGGCCCGAAGATTCGGGCCGGCCGTCTCGACCAGCACCGCGAGGGGCTCGCCCGAGGGCGAAGCCTTCTCGAGGAGGCCCCGGATGCCGTCCATGTCCGCGCAGGCGACCTCGCAGAGAGCGAGGTCCGCGAGGGTCTCGTCCCCTGCCGTGTTGAGGAGTCCACCGAAGAGCCGTCCGCGCTCCCACTTCGCCGCGTCGTCCCGGGGGATGACGAAGAGGAGGAGCGGCTTGCCTCGCTCGCGAGCCCGCTTCAGCGCCTGGTCGAGCTCTTCGGCGGAGGCGCGCCGGAGGAAGGAAAGGCGGGAGAGAGGCCCGAAGCCGGGGAGCACGATCCCTGCGGCACCCGCCCCCGCGAGCTTGAGAAGAGTTCGTCGATCCATGCCAGCCTCTCTGCGGTGCCGAGTCGCGTTCGTCGTCCGTCCGGGCATGGGCCTTGAGACGCAGGGGGAGGGATCCGGTTCTCCCCCCGGGAGCGACCCACGTGGGTCGCGACTAGCGGGAGGAGGAGCCGCCGCCGGGGGATTCCTTCTCGAAGACCTCGTCGACCGGGAGGATCTTCACCCGGTCGCGGCCGAGCCTCAGGGGATAGCGCTCGATCTCCTTGTCCTCGGCGAGGACCTCGGGAGGCTTCTTGTCGGCCCCGTAGTCGATCGGGCTCGGGGCGTCGGAGACGATCGCCTCGGCGAGGCCCTTCGCGTCGGCCGTCACGATCGCGATCCAGAGGTTGGCGGTCGAGAGGTGCTTGCGCACGGCCGCGTTCACCTCCTCGCGCGTCACCTCGTCGAGGAAGGAGCGGAAGGTCTTCAGGTGTCCTCCCCCGATCCCGTAGAAGCGGTCGTCGACCGCGTAGCCGAGCCGCTCGGAGCTCGTCTCCGCGTAGTGGAGGGAGTACTTCTTCAGGAAACGCCGGGCCTCCTCGAACTGCTCCTGGGTGAGCCCCTTCTCGACGAGCCGGTCGACCTCCCGCAGGGCCCCGCGCAGGGCGAAGATCGCCCGCTCGCGCGGGACGGGGCGGATCCAGAGCTCGAAGAGCTGGCGGCGACGGCCGACGCCCGTCGGCGGCATGAAGCGGCGTCCGCCGTTCGGGAAGGCCTCGATGTAGGCGTAGTCGCCGTAGTTCAGGCCGCGGGTCTCGCGCAGGACCTGGTAGAGGCGGCCCGCGCTGTTGCGGTGGACCCCGAGCCAGTTGGACGCGATCGCGAGCGCGGCGAACTCGCGGGTGCCTCGGAGGAGGTCGATCTGGACGCCCATGCTGATCGCCGTCGACGGGCCGGGCTTGTCGACGAGGAAGACCTCGCGCCCCTGCGGCTTCCGGAGGGGCGGGGCGGCCGGTGCATCCGGTCTGCCGGAGGGGAGGGCGGCGAGCTCCCGGGCCATCCGATCGGCGAGGCCCTCGGGGTAGGAGCCGCCGAGCCCGAGGACGAGCCTCTCCCGGGTGAATCGGGCCTTGTGGAACGCGAGGACGTCCTCGCGCGTGATCGAGCGCAGCCCGGCGACGGTCCCCACGATCGGGTGGGCGTACCGCGATCCCTCGAAGGCCCGGGAGCAGAGCGCCGCCTTCCCGAGCTCCTCGTCGGAGGTGTAGCGCAGCGTCTTCTCGATCCCGACGAGGGCCTGGTCGCGCAGCCGCTCGAGGTCCTCGCCCTTGAAGGCGGGGAGGACCAGGGCGTCGAGGAGGAGGGGGAGGAACCCCTCGAGGTGGTCGCGGTGGACCTGACCGGTGACGACGGTCATCTCCCGGTCGACGGAGGCGCCGTAGGAGGCGGCCATCGGGTAGAGCTTCTCGAGGATCGCGTCGTAGGCGTTGCGCTCCGTCGCCCCCTCGGAGATCAGGTCCGCGGTCAGGGCGGCGAGGCCCTCCTTCCCGGGCGGGTCGTCCTGGCTCCCCACCTTGAACCAGGCCTTGAAGGTCACGTTCGGGTCCTCGGGGACCGGGAGGAGGACGGGAGGCTCGGCGAGGGGGGCGGCGGAGGCGACCGCGGGCGCCGGGGCCGCGGTCGGGATCGTCTCCCCCGCCGCGTGGACGACCGCGACCGTGCAGCGCTTGCGGTCGAGGAACCGCTCCGCGGCGCGCCGGACGTCCTCGGGCTCGAGCGCGTCGAGCGTCGCGAAGTACTCCTCGATCGCGGAGATGTCCCCCGTGAGCGCC
>CBRGOK010000580.1:0-2924 GCA_967798035.1 uncultured bacterium | reverse complement strand
AGGGGATCGTCCGCCTCGAGGGGGAGGGGGTCCTGCCGGACCTCGGCGCCGCGCTCGTGCGCGATCCTTCCCCCGCCGTCCGCCGCCGCGTCGTGCGCCTCGTCGCCAAGGCCCCCTCCCCCGCGGCGGGGGAGGAGGCGATGCTCGAGTTCCTCGTCCGCCTCCTCGAGGACCCCGACGCGAGCGTGGCGGCGAACGCGATGGACGCTCTCAGCCAGCGCACCGGAAGCGAGCGGACGCTCGACCGGGAGCACTGGAGGGGGTGGTGGAGCCGCCGGCTCCTCGAGCGAGCGTCCGGCGGTCGGTAGCCCGCTCGCGGTTGACGCCGCGCGCCGCCTCTCTCTATAAGGCCGCCCGCCCCGGGGGAGCCCTTGTCCGTCCTCGTCGTCGGAACCGTCGCGTTCGACAGCATCGAGACCCCCTACGGGCGCGCGCGCGAGGCGCTCGGGGGCTCGGCGACCTACTTCTCCCTGGCGGCCTCCCTGTTCGGGCCGGTCCGGCTTGTGAGCGTGGTCGGGGACGACTTCCCCCGCCGGCACCTGCGCCGGCTCGCCCGCCGGGGCGTCCACCTCGACGGGCTCGAGGTGGCGAAGGGGAAGACCTTCCGGTGGGCGGGCCGGTACGAGGGGGACCTCTCCGAGGCGCGGACCCTCTCGACGGAGCTCAACGTCTACGGCCGCTTCGCTCCACGGATCCCTGCAGCGTGGAGGGGCTCCCCCTTCCTCTTCCTCGCGAACGGCGCCCCGTCGACCCAGCTCTCCGTCCTGGCGCAGGTCGGGCGACCCCGCCTCGCCATCGCCGACACGATGAACCTCTGGATCGACACGACCCGGCCGGAGTTGCTCGAGGTCCTGCGCAGGGTCGATGGCCTCTGCCTGAACGGGGTGGAGGCGAAGGCGCTCGCCGGGGAGCGGAACCTGATCCGGGCGGGACGGAGGCTCCTCGAGATGGGGCCCCGGCTCGTCCTCGTGAAGAAGGGGGAGCACGGCTCCTTCCTCTTCTCCAAGAGGCTGCGCTTCGCCCTGCCGGCCTACCCGACCGGGAACGTCCGGGACACGACCGGGGCGGGGGACTCCTTCGCGGGGGGGTTCCTCGGATCCCTCTCCCGCAGCCGTCGTCTCGACGGCCGTGCGCTGCGGCGCGCGGTCGCGTACGGGACGGTCGTCGCCTCCTTCACGGTCGAATCCCTCGGCACGGGCGCGCTCGCCCGCCCCGACCGGGGGGACGTGCAGCGGCGCTTCCGGGAGATGGTCCGCTTCGCGAGCCTCTAGGCCGTGCGCCTCTTCGTCGCGACGGAGATCCCCCCGGCCGTCGCCGGTGCCGTCGCGCGGGTGCTGGACAGCCTCAAGCGCGGGTTCCGGTCGGTCCGGTGGGAGGAGCCCGCGAAGTACCACTTCACCCTGAAGTTCCTCGGGGAGGTCGGGGCGGAGCGGCTCTCGGATGTAACCGCGGCGGTCTCTCGTTCGTCATTAAGGGTGGAGCCCTTCGACGTGCGGCTCCGCGGCTTCGGCTCCTTCCCTCCGGGCCGGAGCCCGCGGGTCGTCTGGGCGGGGGTCGGCTCGGGAGGGGAGGAGCTGGGACGGCTGGCGGAGGCGATCGAGGGGGAGTTCCGGGCCCTCGGCTTCCCGCGGGAGGCGCGCCCCTACTCCGCCCACCTGACCGTCGGGCGGGTGAGGGGTCCCGAAGAGGGGCCCGCGCTCGCGCAGGCGCTGGGGAAGCGCGCGACGGCGGAGCTGGGGGAGGCGTTCCGGACGGAGCGCCTCCTCCTCCTCGAGAGCCGGCTCCTCCCGGGCGGTTCGCGATACGAGTGCCTCCACGCGAGCGCTCTCGGAGCGAAGGGCGGAGGAGGGTAGGATGCGGCGCCGGGACGCCCCGCAAGGATGGGGCGCCGCGCCGGGGACGACCGAGGCGACCATGACGAGCAAGCCGGAGAAGACCGAGCCGCGGGAGCGGGAAGGGCGCGAGCGCGCGATCGACGCCGCGCTGGCGGAGATCGAGAAGTCCTACGGGCGGGGGGCCGTGATGAGGCTCGGGGCCGGGGGGACCGTCGAGCCGATCGAGGGGATCTCGACCGGCTGCTTCTCCATCGACCTCGCCCTCGGCGGGGCGGGGGTTCCGCGCGGGCGAGTCGTGGAGATCTTCGGGCCCGAGTCCTCGGGGAAGACGACCCTCGCCCTCATGGTGATCGCGCAGGCGCAGAAGAAGGGGGGGATGGCGGTCTTCATCGACGTGGAGCACGCCCTCGACCGCGCCTACGCCGGCAAGCTCGGCGTCGACATCGAGTCCCTCCTCGTCTCCCAGCCCGACTACGGGGAGCAGGCCCTCGACATCGCCGAGACCTTCGTGCGGACGAACGCCCTCGACGTCATCGTCATCGACTCGGTGGCGGCCCTCGTCCCGAAGGTCGAGCTGGAGGGTGAAATGGGGGACACGTTCGTGGGGCTCCAGGCGCGCCTCATGAGCCAGGCGCTGCGCAAGCTCACGAGCTCGATCCACCGCTCCCGCACCTGCGTCATCTTCATCAACCAGATCCGCGAGAAGATCGGGGTCATGTTCGGCAATCCCGAGACGACCCCGGGCGGGCGGGCGCTCAAGTTCTACGCGACGACGCGGATCGACGTGCGGCGCATCCAGCAGATCAAGGAGAGCGAGGTCGTCGTCGGCGCGCGCACGCGGGCGACGATCGTCAAGAACAAGGTCGCCCCGCCGTTCCGGAAGGCCGAGTTCGACATCTACTTCAACGAGGGGATCTCCCGCCCCGCGGACCTGATCGACCGGGGCGGAGAGGAGGGGGTCCTCCTGAAGTCGGGGACCTGGTTCTCCTACAAGGACCCGGAGAAGGGGGAGATCCGCCTCGGCCAGGGGCGGGAGAAGGCGCGCGACTTCCTGCGAGACAACCCCGACCTCATGGACGCGATCGAGGC
>CBRGOK010000579.1:0-2926 GCA_967798035.1 uncultured bacterium | reverse complement strand
CAGGATCGCGGAGCGCCGGACGGTCCGGGAGGAGCGCGACCGGCTGAGCGGCCGCCTCGCGGCGGGACGGGTGCGGTTCGAGTCGAGCTACATGGACCCCGCCGAAGTCGAGGCCTACCTCGCCGACCAGGAGGCCCTCGCCGAGACGCAGCGGCGGCTCGAGGCATCGGCCCTCGCCATCGTCGATTCCCTCCACCTCGCGGCCCGCCGCGATCCCGACGCGCCCGACCTCGACCGCACCTTCGCCGAGGCCTACCTCGAGCGCTGGCGCTCGGCCATCCTCGACGGGGACGAGGCCTCGGCGGACCTCTTCCGCCGGGAGGTCGAGAAGCACGACCGCGAGGGGCGCTGGCGGGAGACGCTCGGGGGTCTCGGGACGATCGCGCTCTCCGGCACGCCGGCGGGAGCGGAGGTCCACCTCTTCCGCTACGAGACGCACGCGGGACTCGGGCCGAGGGGGGAGCGGCGGCTCGTCCCCGTCCCGTTTCACCCGGCCCGGGGCCCCCTCTTCCCTCCCGCCGGGAAACGCCCCCCGGAGGAGGGGAACCCCGGAGACCTTGTCCTCTCCGTCGAAGCGGTCGAGCGCGGCTCGCCCGCGGAGCGCGCCGGGATCCGTCCCGGCGACCTGATCCTCGCCGTCGAGGACGCCCCGATCGAAAGGGGAGTCTTCCTCCTCTGCCCGCTCCCGGATGGACTCGCGAGCGGTCCGACCTGGTGCGGGGACAGGATCGTGTCGGTCGGAGACCGGGAGGTGCGCGAGGCGTACGACCTCGAGGAATCTCTCGCCGCCGGCGCTCGCGTCGACCTCCTCCTCCGGCGCGGGGCGCAGGAGCCCCGCGCGGTCCACGTCAATCCTCCCGGAGGATCCGCCGCGCCGTCCCTCCGCTTCGGGGGAGCCGAGGACCTCCTGCGCGAGCCTCCAGCGGCGGGCGTCTCGCTCCGCCTCGCCTCGGCCGACCGGAGGTGGTCCGCGCGCCTCGAAGGGGGGCGATCTCCCGGTCTCCGCGTGCGGCGGACCGCCTACCCCCTCCTCCTCTGCGAGGGGAACCGGGTGCGCACCCTCCCCGTCCCGTCCTTCGTCACGGCGCCGGGCTCCTACCTCTTCCTCCTCCGCAAGGAGGGATTCGAGGACCTCCGCCTCCCCGTCCTCCTCGAGCGCGGGGGGTCGGTCGCCGCCCGCGCGGACCTCCTCGCCGAGGGGTCGAGCCCGGAGGGATTCGTCTGGATCCCTCCCGGTCCCTTCGTCTCGGCCGGGGACCCGCAGGCGGAGCGGGCCTCGATCGCGAGGACGATCGTCGAGCGCCCGGGCTTCTGGATCCAGCGGACGGAGGTCACGGTCGCCGAGTACCTCGAGTTCCTGAACACCCCGGAGACCCGGGCCGAAATCGCGCGGGCCCGGCGGGACGGGCGGTCGATCCGGGTCCCGATGGACGCGGTCTTCGCCGAGCCTCCTCGTCTCCTCTGGACCGAGGGGACCGGGGGGCTCTACGAGCCGGGCCGGGACCTGCGCTGGCCCGCGCACGGCGTGTCGTTCCTGGACGCGGACGCCTACTGCCGGTGGCTCACCGCCAAGTCGCCGCGCTTCATCTTCGACCTCCCCCTCCCGGAGGAGTGGGAGAAGGCGGCGCGGGGCGTCGACGGCCGGAAGTATCCCTGGGGGGACGCCTTCGTCCCCTGGTTCTGCAAGTGGGGAGGCTCGCGTCAGGGCCTTCCGGGCGACCAGCGCCCGGAGCCCGTGGGCCGCTTCGCGAGGGACGAGTCCCCCTACGGGGTCCGGGACATGGCCGGAAGCGTGCTCGAGTGGAACGGCTCCGGTTCCTCCGCGCAAGCGATGAGGCCGTGGAGAGGGGGTTCCTTCCGCATGGTGGAGCAGCGGTACTTCCGCTCCGCGTCGATGAGCGAGGGGAGGATCGATCACCCGGGGCTCCACGACGGCTTCCGCGTCGTCGCGCGCACCCGGCCCTGAGAGGGAGCCCCTCCTCCCGCGCGGCGATCCCGCGTCCCTGCCGGCGGTCAGAGGATCGTCAGCGCGAGCGCGTTCGAGGTGATGAACTGCCCGTTCGGCCCCGCGGGGTCGAAGATCGACCACTGGAAGTACACGGTCATCCCCTGGAGGGCGGGAACGTTCGGGATCGGGACGTACTTGACGGCCGAACCGGCCCCGCCCATCCCCGCGATCCCGTAGACGGAGGAGACCCGGCTCAGCTCGACGACGGGGTAGGGGAGGAACGGGGCGATGTGGACCAGGCAGCCGCCGAGGGGGAATCCGGGGACGTTCTGCGCGTCGCTCGCGAAGAGGAACGCCTGCGCCCCCCCGAGGGCGCGGGTGAGGACGAATCCGAAGGCGGGATGGCCGATGGTCGGCGCCCCGCCGGTCGTCGCGACCTGCGGGAGGAATCCCCCGGTCCCCGCACATCCGGTTCCGTAGACGGAGGAGCCCGCCGGGATGCCGACGACGGTGTAGAGGCGCACCTGCCCCACGTTCGCGCCGGAGCCGATCTCGACGAAGGGAGCCCCGACGAGCAGTTCGGGGAAGCCGTCCGCGTCCGGGTCTCCCGCCCCTGCGACCGCCGAGCCGAACTCGTCGAAGGGCGCGTCGCCTTCGAGCTTCAGGATCTCGCTCGTGCCGGAGTAGACCTTCACCTGCCCCGCGTCGATCATCGGCCCCGTCGGGCCGGTGCCGTCGGCGAAGGGGGCTCCGACGGCGAGGTCGGGGAGGCCGTCCCGGTCGAGGTCGCCGGCGCCCGAGACGCCCCAGCCGAAGAAGTCGGCCGGGCCCGCGCCGTCCAGCGTGGCGAGGACGGCGCCGGTCGCGCCGGAATAGGCGAGGGCACGCCCGGCGAGGGGGAGGCCGCCCGGGGAGGCCCCGGGTGCGCCGGCGACCAGGTCCTCGACGCCGTCGGCGTTCAGATCCCCCGGCGTGGCG
>CBRGOK010000578.1:0-2927 GCA_967798035.1 uncultured bacterium | reverse complement strand
CCTCCCGGCTCGACCTCCTCCTGATCCGCTCGCTCTGGCGCGCGGCGCTCCGCACGTGAGATTCCCGGCGTCGATCCTCCTCTCCCTGCTCGGAGGGACGCAGGAGGAGGCCGCGAGGCTCGCGGCGGAGGTCTTCGCCCTCGAGCGGTCCGACCCGTCGCGCGCGCTCGCCGCTCTCGATCGCGCGCTTGCGCTCGCGCCGTCCGACCCCGGGGTGAAGAAGGCGGCGCTCTACCTGCGGCTGCGGCTACGCGACCTCGACGGTGCCGAGGAGGTCGGACGATCCTTCCTGGCTGGGGGGACCCCGGACCCGCTGCCGTGGATCTGGCTCGGAAACGTTGCCTTCTGGCGCCGGGATCTCGTGGCGGCCGAGTCGCGCTACCGGGGCGCGCTGCAGCGGGCGGGAGACGGCCCGACGGCCGAGGACGCGAGGGCGAAGCTCGCCCAGGTCGCGGACGAGCGCGCCTATCGGGATCGCGCGAGAGCGATCGCGCGGAGATCCCTCGCGCTCGGCGCGGGCGCCCTCCTCTTCCTCCTCGGCGGGTGCGCGGCGCTCCTGCGGTTCGCGCGCGGGGGAACTTCCCGGCGAGGACCGCCCGACACCCCGAGATAGTCGGAGCGGGACGCCGGAGTCGGACCGTTGACGTCCCTCGCGAGATCGCCGCGCCGGGCGCGAGAGCCCGCCAGGCTCATCGGTCTCTGGCTGGTGGTCCTCCTCACGGCGCGCTGCTCGGGCGAGCCATCCGTCCGCCCGGCTGCGCCGAGGCTGGCAGGCCTTCCCGTCGTGATGACCGTGAAGCAGCGGTCGACGACCGTCGTGCCCGTTTCCGGCGGCGCCGTGCGCCTGAAGATCGACGACATCACGCGCGGCCAGGTGTTGGTCACTCTCCTCGGGGAGGACAGCGCCGTCCTGCTCGGGGAAACGTCCCTCACCCCTGGCGGATCGGCAGGCTTCCATGTGAAAGGGGAGGCGTACCGGCTCACTCTGAAGGCGCTGGACCAGGCTCTGGTGGGGGAGGACTTCGGCACGTTCGAGGTGTCCGCCGCCGCGACGAGCGGCCTGTCGGAGGAGGCGAAGATCGAGCGGCTCCTCGCGATCGTCCGCTCCATGAAAGGGGCGAAGTTCGTCCGCAACGACGCCGAGCACTCTCCTCAAGACGCCGCCGATCACCTCCGCTCGAAGTGGAAGCGGGCGGGGGAGCGGGTCACGACCGCCGAGGAATTCGTCGACCGGATCGCGACGAGATCTTCCGCGAGCGGGGAGCCGTACCGGATCCGGTTCATGGACGGGACGGTGATCCTGGCCGGAGACTACCTGCGCCAGCGGCTGGCCGAGATCGGGCAGGGCCGGTGACGCAGGGAGGAGACCCCGTTCACTCGACCGGGGACGCGCTCACCAGGTCGAGGAGCCACCGGGCCGAGATCCCGCTCCCGGCGACGCAGGGAATCGACTCGCCGAGGCGGTCCGGGTCGAGGTCGAAGCGCTCGATCGCGGAGCCGTCGAGGCCGAGGAGGGTCCCTCCCGCCTCGCGCAGGACGAGGATGGCCGCGGCGAGATCGTGGCACCTCGCGCGTTCGTCGAAGCAGGCGTGGAAGCCGCCCGCGGCGACGGCCAGGAGATGGAGCACCGCCGAGCCGAGGCGGCGGATCTTCCCGACCTGGCCGAGGAGGCGGGGGTAGTAGGGACGGATGTTCCTGCGCGGGGAGAGGCCGACGAAGGGGGAGGGTGGGGGGGGGAGGTCCGGGAGGCGGAGGCGGAGAGCCCCCTTCCAGGCGCCGCCTCCCCGCTCCGCCCGGTAGGTCGCCCGCTCGAGGGCGGAGAAGGCGGCCGCCGCGACGGGAACGCGCTCATGGAGGAGGCCGATCGAGACGGCGAAGAGGGGAAGGCCCGCGGCGAAGTTGCCCGTCCCGTCGATCGGATCGACGACCCAGGTGAACGGGCGCTCGGGGACGAGGAACCCGCTCTCCTCCCCGTAGAGCCCGTGGTCGGGGTACTTCGCAGCGATCCCGGCGAGGATCCGCTTCTCGACGGCGAGGTCGGCGTCGGTCACCGGATCGTCGGGCGAGCCCTTCGCCCGCGAGGCGAGGGGACGCAGGCCCGCGAGGAGCGCCTTCCCCTCCCGCCCGGCGAGGCGCGCGGCGAGGAGGGAGGCGTCGTGGAGGAAGGCGCGGGAGGGGAGGGGGCTCAAGGCGGCGCGAGTCTACGCGGGGGCCGGGGCGCGCCGTTGCGGGGGTCTTGCCCGACCGATATGAGGGCGGGATGCCAGGGCCGACTCGCTTCCTCTGGATCCGGCATGGGGAGGTCGATCCGGCCTGGGGAGCCCGCGTGTACGGCGACCTCGACGTCGCGCTCTCCGAGCGCGGTCGGGCCCAGGCGAAGGAGGTCGCCGGCTGGCTGTCGGGGACGCGCCTCGACGCGATCGTCTCGACCGACCTCGCCCGGTCGCGGTTCGGGGCCGAGGCGATCGCCTCCGCCCACGGCCTTCCGGTCACACTCGAGCGCGACCTTCGCGAACTCGACCGCGGGGCCTGGCGCGGGCTGACCTGGGAGGAGGTCGAGGCGAAGTTCCCCGGCGGGAGGCGGCGCTTCCTCGAGGACCCCGACTGGCGCGAGCACGGGGGCGAGAGCCTGAGCCAGGTGGGGGGGAGGATCGTCCCGGCGGTGGGGCGGCTGGCGGCCCGCCACGTGGGAGGAACCGTCGCCGTCGTCGGCCACCTCTGGCCGATCCGGATCGCGATCGCCTCGGCGCTGGGGTCGCCCCTTCCGCGCGTGACCCACCTCCACGTCGAGCCGGGGACGATCGCCGTCGTCGATCTGCACGACCGGGGCGGCGTCCTCCTCGGGCTGAACCTCCGGCAGGCCCCGCCCGCCTTCCCCTCCGAGGCGCCCCCCTAGGGGACTTCGGCGCGGGCCGAGGCGCGGCGCT
>CBRGOK010000577.1:0-2935 GCA_967798035.1 uncultured bacterium | reverse complement strand
GAGCCCGGCGCTGCGCCGCGCGATCCGGGAGATCCCCAACCCGGCCGTGCGCGCGGTCGACGCGCTCGCCCTCTCGACCTTCGGGAGCCCCGGCGATGCGGAGACGCTCCTCGCGCTCCACGCCTCCCTCTCGGCCCCGGACTCGATCGCGGTCGGCTCCCTCGCCCTCGCCTGGCACGGGTCCCGCGAGACCCTGGGACGGCTCCTCGAGGAGGTGACCTCGGGCTCCGATTCCGATCGCCGGTCCGCGGCCCTGCTCGCCCTCGGGATCGGGGTCTCGCCCGGAGGCGTCCCCACCTACGTCTCGGCGACGGGAGGGTGGGACTACCTGGCGAGCCTCGAGGCCTCCCACTTCGCCGCCCGCCTGTGGATGTGAGCCCCCCCCCTCCGCGTGTCCTGGCGACACCCCCCCGCCGGGGCGCCCCGGGCTCCCTTGAAACTTCCTACTGGATAGGCGGCGGAACCGGGGCTACGCTCCGGATCCGCTGGACCCCCGAATTCCGCACTGGTTGCGGATATCGGGAAGGCAACGATAGGGGTGCGGTCCTGCGCGTGTGGGAAGTCCCCCTGCGCGCGCGCCGGCCGACTCCGCCTGGAGGTCTGCGATGACCGGTTCGCTCTTCCTTGTCGCGTGGCTGCTGCAGTACAACGGCTGCGGTCCCCCCCCTGGATACCAGGGTCCTGGCGACCAGCCGCCGCCCCTCGCCGGGCAGCCTCCTGTCTCGACCGGCACCCCCGGCCCTAGCCGCCCCAACACCCCCGGACCCGCCACTCCGGGACCGAGCACCCCAGGCCCCTCCACGCCCGGCCCCGGCCCCAATGCCGGTCCTCGCACCGGCGGCGGAGCGGGGGGCGGCCCCCGCACCGGCGGGGTCGATCTCGGTCCCGAGCTCGACTGGCGGGACTGGTGGTGGCTGAACGGGTACGAGTACTTCCGGCCGCAGTCCCGGCGCGAGGTGGCGACCAGCGACGGCGGAGCGACCGAAGCCTCGGGCACGCCGGTCGACCGGGAGCTGATCGCCGCGCGGGAGGTCGTCCGCAAGGCCCTCAAGGACCCCGACGACCGGGTCCGCGCCTCGGCGGCCCTCACCGCGGGACGGCTCTACGACGCCTCGCTGCGGGCGCCCCTCCTCGCGCTTCTCGAGGACGGCAATCCGCTCGTCCGCCAGTCCGCGATCGCCGGCCTCGGCCTCGCCGCGACGGAGGAGGACAGCACCGTCCTCCTGCAGATCGGCACGGTGGGGAAGAACGGCACCGCGCGGGCGAACACGGCCGAGGAGCGCGACCTCGCGCTCTTCTCCCTCGGGATCGGCGCGACGCGCGGCTCGACCCTGCAGTTCGCCCCCGCCCTCAAGAACTTCCTCACGAAGGCGAGCAACAACGATCGCCGCTCGCTCGGGCCCTCGGCCGCGCTGAGCCTCGGCCTCGCGAACGACGACGAGGTCCTCCTCCAGGACCTGGTCGCCATCGCGAAGGACGCCAAGGCGCCGCCGGCCGTGCGCGCCCGCG
This sequence comes from uncultured bacterium, assembly GCA_967798035.1. GTDB lineage: Bacteria > Planctomycetota > UBA1135 > UBA1135 > JAKEFM01 > JAKEFM01. The sequence goes on along the minus strand of CBRGOK010000577.1, from coordinate 1,426 downwards.
CGCTCTGGGCGTTCCGGAACCGTCCCTCCTGGGCGAAGACGCTGCGCCCGGTCGTCCTCGCGTGCCTCAAGGACAGGGACGCCGTGGTGCGCGCCGCGGCCGCCCTCGCCCTCGGCCGCCTCGCGATCGGCGCGAAGGACGAGGTCCTCACGGCGCTGCGCGCCTCCATCGACTCCGAGGGGGACACGGCCGTCCGGGCCTTCTCCCTCCTCGCGATCGGGGAGGTCGGCGGGCCGGAGGCGAAGAAGGAGCTCCTCGAGCGCGTGACCCGGGGCAAGCAGCTGATCCGTCCCTGGGCCGCGATCGGGGCGGGACTCCTCGGGCGCAAGGAACGGGACGCCGACCTCGGCCGCTCCCTCGCCAAGGCGCTCGCCGAGGAGAAGAACAAGGACACGCGCGCCGCCCTCGTGCTCGGCATCGGCCTCGCGAAGGCCTCCGACGCGCGGGAGATGGTCCGCCACATCGTCGTCAACGGGGAGCACGGCCGCGAGCGCGTCTTCGCCGCGGTCGCGGTCGCCCTCGGCGAGGACGAGGAGGGCCGCCCGACGCTCCGCAAGGCGATGAAGGACATCCCGAGCCCCTCCTCGCGCGCGACGATGGCCCTCGCCCTGTCCACCTTCTCGAACGTGGAGGACCTCCCGAGCCTCCTCGAGTCCTTCCAGTCGGCCGACGAGCCCGGGGTGATCGGCACCTCCGCGCTCGCCCTCGCCTGGCACGGGACGCCTCCCGCCCTCGAGACCCTGCGCAGGGACATCGAGACGTCAAAGCAGGCCGAGCGCCGTGCGGTCGCTCTCCTCGCCCTCGGCATCGGCGTCGCGCCCGAGCGCGTCCCGGTCTCGATCGCCGCGACCGGCGGGTGGAACTACCTGGCGAGCATCGAGGCCGCCCACACGGCCGCGCGACTCTGGATGTAGTCGGACCGATTCCTCCAGGAAACCCAGCCGGGGCGGCCGCCGCCCCGGCTTCTTTTTTCCGCACGGCCCGCGTTCCGGAAGGTGTGACCGCTGGTCGGAGGGCGGCTATGGAAGGGGGCCGAGGCCCCGCCAGCAGGAGGTTCCAGTGAGCGGATCCCTTCTCCTCCTCGCGCTCTTCATGCAGTACAGGGGCTGCCCCTCCGGGGGAGGCCCCGGACCCGCCCCTCCCCCGCCCTACACGAGGCCGGCGCCTCCCCCTTCCTACCCGGGACCGGGCGACGCGCCCCCTCCCACGACCGGGAGCCCGAATCCGGAAGGCCCCTCGACGCCAGGTCCGGATCGTTCCGGCCCCTCCCGGACCGGGCCGAACACCCCGGGCCTGCCCGGCAACCCCGTGACGCCGGGGCCCGGCCCGCGCGCCGGCGCGGGCGGCCCGCGCACGGGCGGATCCCTCGACCGCGGGCCCGAGCTCGACTGGAGGGACGGGTGGTGGCTGAACGGCTACGACTAAA
>CBRGOK010000576.1:0-2945 GCA_967798035.1 uncultured bacterium | reverse complement strand
CGAGTGGGTCGTTCCTCCTCCCGGGACCCCGATCGGCACGGTCCCGAACAACTCGACGAATGGGGAGTACCCGCTCACCAGCACGGGGCTCGTGAGGACCGTCGCGGGGGTCGTCGACCAGCCGGCCTCGAATCTGGTCGGCGACGTTCCGATCGGGTCGGTCACCGCCCAGTCGATCACCATCCCCCTCGCCGCCCTGACCGCGGCGAACTTCCTCAATCCCGCCGCGATGGTCGGCTTCGAGCTCAACCCGAACAGCGGGCAGGCCCTGCAGACCTTCACGATCGTCTCGGGGACGACGAGCGGCTCGAACGCGGTCTTCACGACCGATCCGGCCGACGGGTCGATGACGAACGTCCTCCCCGTCGCGGCGACGACGCCCGTCGAGATCGGCCCCAGGTTCTTCCGGATCCGGACGGGCGGCGTGGAGGACTCGCTGCCGGTCGGGGCGACGATCCGGTTCCAGTTCGAGGGGGCGACCAACGTCTCCCCGACGGGAGTCGTGACGGGTTCGACCGGCTTCCAGTCCGAGCTCAATCTGCTGAACGGCAAGCCCTTCATCAGGGTCCAGGTCGAGTTCGACCTCACCGGCCTCGGCGCGCCGAGCAGCTCGCTCCCCCAGCCCGAGATCGAGTTCCTGAAGCTCCCGATCCGGTTCTGAGGGCGCGCCCCTCCTCCGCCTTGACCGGCGCCGCCGGGCGCGCAGGATGCGCGTCCCGGTGATCCGGACGGCGCTCCTTCTCTCCTTCCCCGCGGTTCTCGCGGCCTGCGGGCGCGCCGATCCCGGGAGGAAGGAGGCGTTCCGACTGGTCGCCTTCGGGGAGGCGGACGCCCGGGCCGTCCTCCTGAACGAGAAGCTCCACTTCGTCTTCTCGGCGCCGGTCGATCCCTCGAGCGTGACGAGCCGCTCGATCGCGATCCGCTCCGAGGACGGGGCGAGCGCGCAGGGGAGGTTCGAGGTCTCGAGGGAGCGCGTGGCGTTCCACCCCGATCAGGCCCTCGCGCGAACGCTCGACGACGGCGGCTACCGGCCCGCCACGGCCTATCGCGTGGAGGTCGCGGGCTTTCCCCGGCCCGACGGCGTGCGCGCGCGGGACGGCCGGATCCTCGAGCGCGGCGCGTCGGCCTCCTTCCGGACGGTCGATCCGGCGAAGGGGATCCAGCCCTTCCTCGACGACAGCCCCTTCCAGGGCCCGTTCCCCGGTCTCCCCGGCGCCTCCCCCCTCCAGGTCCGGATCGGGGATCCGATCTCGATCGTCTTCACCGAGCCCCTTCGGCCCGACACGGTGACGGAGGAGTCCTTCCGCCTCCGGGAGTTCCGCGGGGGGACCGAGCTGGAGGACGTCGCGATCGAGGTCCGGCTCCCCCGTCCGGGGGAGGGGAGGGTCGTCGAGATCGTCCCGCGCGACCCCGAGTCCCTCCCGACGAAGTACGTCCTCGTCATCCGGGACCGGATCCAGGACTACGGCGGGAACCGCGTCCCGGCCCTCTCCGCGTTCGTGGAGTTCCTCCCGACCTCCCCCGAGGAGGCGGCCGAGGTCTTCTCGGAGGAGTTCTCCACGGAGAGGAACCTCGACCTCGAGGACGCGGGGGAGGATGGATGGGCGGCGTGGGGGAACGGGACGGTGAGCGTCCAGGTCCCCGATCTCGCGGGGGACGGGCGCCTCGGTCCCTGGAGCCCGGGGGGGGTGGTGCGGTGGAGGGCCGGTGAGACGGCGAGGATCGCGGTCGGGGGAGGGGAGAGGGAGGCGGCGATCGGGGACCTCCCCTTCGCGGAGGTCGACGTCGGGCCGGAGGCGGAGGTGCGGATCGAGGGGGACGGGCCGGTCCGGATCCGGAGCGCCTCGACGTTCCGCGTGCGGGGGACGATCCGGCGCGGGCGGACCGAGGGGGGCGTGCCGACGCTCCGCAAGGGTGGCTCTCCCTCCGACGCGAAGGACGCCCTCGCCCTCCTCGAGGGCTCGAAGGGTCCCGACCTCGTCCTCGCGTCGGCGGGGAACCTCCTCGTCGAGGGGGAGGTCGCCTGCGAGGGGATCCTCATCCTGATCACCGGAGGGCGGGTCGTCGTCGCTCCGGGGGGGAAGGTGAGCGCCGGGCGCCTTTTCGTCGCGTCGGCGGGCCCTCCCCTCGCCCGGGGGAGCCTCCACCCGGAGATCGAGAAGCTGCGACCCGCCCCGACCGGGGCAGGCGGGCGCCCACCCCGGACCCTCGCCTTCTCCTGCGCGAGCCGCTTCCTCCCCTTCCCCGACGCGCGCTACCTCCCTCCTCCCCTCCTCGAAGGGGGAGGGGGCGCCGAGGTCCTCTTCTACGGGGCGCGCTCCCTCCCCGAGCGGAGCGGGGAGCCCGACCCCTCGAGCGTCGTCGGTCCCTTCGAGGACCTCGAGCGCCTCGAGGGGCTCCCCTTCCTCCGGTTCCGGGTCCGTTTCGAGATCCGCCCCGAGGCACCCCGGGCGGAGGCGTTCCTCGACGCCCTCCGGATCCGAATGCGACGGCGTAGCCCAACTCGTTGACAGGGCGGGGGGAGCGCGCAAAATCCCGCCCCGTCATCGGGAGACCTCCCGTCGGATCGGACATCCTCCGAGTCGCCCTGGTCCTCTTCGGCCTCTGCGTGGGCTCTTTCCTGAACGTCGTCGTCCACCGGCTGCCCCTGGGGCGGTCGATCGTGACCCCCCGCTCCGCGTGCCCCTCCTGCCGGGCGCCGATCTCCTGGTACGACAACCTCCCGATCCTCTCCTACCTCCTCCTCGCGGGCCGCTGCCGCCGGTGCCGCGCGGGGATCTCCCTGCGCTACCCCCTCGTCGAGGCGCTGACCGCCCTCCTTTTCCTCGCGGCGGGGGCGGTCGATTCGCCCCCTCCGGGCGTGCTCGTGGCGCGGCTGGCGGTCGTGTCGGCGCTCGTGGCGGTCTCCTTCATCGATCTCGACCACCTGATCGTCCCCGACTCGA
>CBRGOK010000575.1:0-2953 GCA_967798035.1 uncultured bacterium | reverse complement strand
GGGGCGTGCGCCGCGGCGTGGTCGGCCGCACGGGCTGGGGGAAGACGACGCTCCTCGGGATCGCCCCCGGGGAGCGCCCCCCCGCCGCGGGCGACGCCCGCTACCGGGGGGACGGCCCCGTCGGCACCTACGACCAGGAGCTCGCCGACCTCGACCTCTCGAAGACCGTGATCCAGGAAACCGCCCAGGGGAAGCCCGGCGCCCTCGAACCGGAGCTCCGCGATCACCTCGCGCGGTTCCTCTTCCGGGGCGAGGCCGTCTTCGCGCCTCTCACGACCCTCTCCGGGGGCGAGCGCGCCCGCGTTGCCCTCGCCCGCCTGACTCTCGAGCCGACCTCCCTCCTCCTCCTCGACGAGCCGACGAACCACCTCGACGTCTTCGCCCGCGAGGGTCTCGAGGAGGGGCTCTCCCGCTATCCGGGGGCGGTGGTCCTCGTCTCCCACGACCGCGCCTTCCTCGACCGGGTCACCGACCGGATCCTCCACCTCGAGGACGGCCGGGCGCGCCTCTACGAGGGGAACTACGCCGCCTTCGAGCGCCGGCGCGCCGAGGAGCGTGCGAGCGAAGGAGCGGCGCGCGTCCGGGAGAAGGCCCCTTCCCCGGCCACCGCCAAGGACCCCGCCCCGGCCCCCGTCGCGGGGCGGATCCGCAACCCCTATAAGTTCGCCCGCCTCGAGGCGCGCATCCTCGCCCTCGAGGAGAGACTCCGTGCGATCGAAGCCGAGACCGCTCTCCCGGAGGTCTACCTCGACGGGGCGCGCATGAAAGCGCTCACCTCCGAGCGCGAGGGGCACCGCTCCGAGCTCGAGGGGCTCTACCGGGAGTGGGAGAACTGGTCGTAGCCGTGCGCGACTTCCGCACCGAGATCCTCCAGGCCCTCTCCCGCGCGACGGGACGGCCGCCGGCCTCGATCGTCCTCGAGACGCCGCGCGACCGGGCGATGGGGGACCACGCCTTCCCCTGCTTCGCCCTCGCGAAGGAGCGCCGGGAGCCTCCCCCGAAGGTGGCTGCCTCCCTCGCGCCGCTTCTCTCGGACCTCGGCCCCGCGATCGCCGTCCGGGCGACCGGCCCCTACCTCAACTTCACGGTCGATCGGGCGACGCTCGCCCGCGAGCTCCTCCCCTCGATCCGGTCGGCCGGCGAGCGGTGGGGGGGCGGCCAGGACGGGAGCGGCCGATGCGCCGTCGTCGACTTCTCCTCCCCGAACATCGCCAAACCTCTCTCCGTCGGCCACCTCCGGTCGACCGTGATCGGCGCGGCCGTCTACCGCCTCCTCGCGCACCGCGGGTTCCGGTGCGTCGGGATCAACCACCTCGGCGACTGGGGGGCGCAGTACGGCCGGATGATCGCGGCCTTCAAGCTCTGGGGGGATCCCTCCCGACTCGAGACCGATCCGATCCCTCACCTCCACGAGCTCTACGTCCGCTTCCACGAGGAGGAGGAGAAGGACGCCTCGGGGAAGCTCTCCGCGCAGGCGCGCACCTGGTTCAAGGCGCTCGAGTCGGGCGAGGAGAACGAGGCGCGCGCGCTCTGGCGGCAGCTGACGGAGCTGTCGCTCCGCGAGTTCGACCGGATCTACTCCCTCCTCGGCGTCCGCTTCGACTTCGTGCGCGGCGAGTCCCACTACGAGAAGGATCTCACCCCGACGATCGAGCGCCTCGTCGCAGCGGGCGTCACGAAGCGGAGCGAGGGGGCGCTCATCGTCGACCTCGAGGACGCGGGGATGCCTCCCTGCATCCTCCAGACGGCCGAGGGGACGACCCTCTACGCCACCCGCGACCTCGCGGCGGCGCTCCAGCGCAAGAAGGAGTTCGACTTCTGGAAGGCGCTCTACGTCGTCGGCGCCGACCAGCGCCTCCACTTCCGCCAGCTGCGGGAGGTGCTCAAGCGCCTCGGGCTTCCCTGGGCGGAGGACGTCGTCCACGTCGACTTCGGCCTGATGCAGATCCGGGCGGAAGAGGGGGTCGAGAAGATGTCGACCCGCCGCGGGAAGGCCGTCCACCTCGAGGAACTGCTGCGTCGTTCGATCGAGCTCGTCCGCGGGATCCTCCGCGAGAAGAACCCCGACCTTGCCGATTCCGAGTCCGTCGCGCGCGCCGTCGGCGTCGGGGCGGTCGTGTTCCACGATCTCAAGAACGCCCGAGTGAAGGACGTCGTCTTCGACTGGAAGGAGGTCCTGAACTTCGACGGCGAGACGGGCCCCTACCTCCAGTACACGCACGCGCGCCTCTGCTCGATCCTCCGCAAGGCCCCCGTCGCGCCCGACCCGGCGAAGACGGACTTCGGCCTCCTCGCCGACGCGGGGGAGCTCCTGCCGGTCCTGGCGGAGTTCTCTCGGACCGTCGCCGAGGCGGGAGACCGCTACGAGCCCTCGATCCTCTCCACCTATCTCCTCGACCTCGCCCAGCGGACGAACGGCTTCTATCGCGACCACCGGGTGATCGGGGAGGACGAGGCGTTGATGCGGGCTCGGCTCCTCCTGGTCGACGGGGCGAGGACGACGCTGCGCGTCGGACTCGGGCTGCTCGGCGTCGCGGCGCCGGAGGAGATGTGAGCGGCAGATTCCCGGCCCCCTCGGATCGGGACGGGCCGCGCCGGAGAGCGCGTGATGAGTATCTCCATGTCGCCGCCTTACGGACCGCGGCTCAACCGCGGCCGGAACATCGCTCGATTCGGCCCGCGCTCTCTCCTTCTCCGGCCCTTGGTTGCAGCCGCGGAATCGACGAGGCCTCGAGGGGACTTCCTTCGAAAGGGTGGGACCGCGACAAGGTCGCTCTTGGCGACGGAGCGATCGTCGGAAGCCTTCAGCGTCAACAGAGCACCGGGCCGACCGGCAGCGGTCACGAACTCAACCTTGAGCCTCTCCGGCTCGTAGACCTCGACGACCGCTCCGAGATCGCCCTTCCGGAGACCATGCTCCGGGGGATCTCGAGCTAGGACGACAGTCTCGGGT
>CBRGOK010000574.1:0-2957 GCA_967798035.1 uncultured bacterium | reverse complement strand
TCCGCGACGCCTCCTCGAGGCGGGGGACCTCGTCGCGGAGCAGGCGTTCGGCGCGGCGCAGCGCCTCCTCCTGGCCGGCGCCCTCCCCCTGCTCCCCGGCGGCGAGCGAGACGCGCAGCTCCTCGACCCGGGACCGCGCCGCCTCCACGCGCTCGCGGCTCGCCTCGAGCTGCGCCCGCTCGTCCTCGACCTCCGCGCGGAGGGCCTCGAGCCCGGCGTGGGGGTCTCCCCGCGCCGTCCGCGCGACGGGGGGGGGAGTCGGGGCCCCCTCCTGGGAGAGGGCGCAGCCGGACAGGAGGAAGAGGAGGGAAGCGGAGAGCGGAGCCATCGGTCAACCTCCCTGCCGCTCGGCCGGAAGGCCTTCGCGGCGCAGTTCGCGGACTTTCCCCAGCACCGCCTCGATGCGGGCGGCGAGGTTGGGATCGACGTCCGCGCTCCCGTCCTCGGCGGCGAGGAGGAGGCGCAACGCGGCGGCGTCGAGCTCGATCGAGTCGAGGAGGGCAGCCTGTCTGGCGACCTGCCGCTGCGGGGAGCGCTCGTCGTCGGCCCGGAGGAGGAGGAGCGCGCCGGCGCCGAGGAGGAGCGCCGCGGCGGCCGCGCGGAGGACCCTCCGGCGCCGTCGCGTCGAGGCCGGGGGGCGAGCCGCCTCGAGGATCCTCGCGCGGAGCGTCGGGGGAACCTCCGGCGCCCCGGCGAGGCGGATCGCGGCGTCCGCCCCGCGCAGGCGCTCGACCTCCGCGCGGCACGCCGGGCACGTCCCGAGGTGGGCCTCGACCTCCCGCGCCCGGGGCGACCCGAGCTCGCCGTCGAGGAAGGCGCTCCGCTCCTCGGAGGAGACCTCACACGACACGGGGACCACCCTTCCCGAGGACGGGCTCCTCGAGGCGCTCGGCGAGCGCGCGTCGCGCGCGGAAGATCCAGGTCTTCACCTGGGAGAGAGTCGCGCCGAGGGCGTCGGCGATCTCCCCGTAGGAGAGGCCCGCCTCCGCGCGGAGGAGGAGCGCCGAGCGCTGGGTTTCCGGGATCGAGGCGAGGTGCGTCTCGATCGCCTCGCGAAGGTCGGTCGCCTCCTCGGGAGAGGGGGCGAGGGGGATCGCCTCCCCGCCCCCCGAAACCCGGGCGCGCTCCCGCATCCGGTCGACGCACCCGTTCCGGACCATCCGGTAGAGGAGCCCCCGCGCCGTCCCCCGGCGCGGGTCGAACCCGCCGTTGCGGGCCGCGGCGAACAGTCGCACGAAGGAATCCTGCACGGCGTCCTCCGCGCCCGCCGGGTCGCCGAGGAGCCGGCGCGCGTACCGGAAGGCCGGGGCGGCGAGCCGGTCGAAGACGACGCCGAACGCCTGGACGTCCCCCGACGCGACGGCGCGGAGGGCGTCCTCGTCCGTCATCGGGCCGGCGGGCAAGGGGTCGGCTCCGCAGCCAGTACGGAGCCGACGGGGGGTGAGTTGCGCGGCCGCCCTACCGCAGCTCGAAGGAGAAGGGCATCAGGGCGAGGGCGGGCTTGTTCGCCAGGGCGGCGAGAGCCTCGGCGGCGCGGAGGGCCCGCTCCCGGACGGCCGGGAACGCCTCCAGGCCGCCGAGCGCCCCCCCGAGGTCCGCCTTGAGGAACGGGAAGCCCCCCTCCTCGAGGAGTTCCGCGATCGAGCGAGGCTTCGGCAGCTCGTAGAGCGGGAGCGGCGCCTTGGGGTCGAGCCCCGCCTTCTCCTTGGCGAGCGCGATCGCGTCGTCGAGCCCGCCGACCCGGTCGACGAGCCCGAGCTCGACCGCGCGGCGGCCCGACCAGATGCGGCCGCGGGCGATCGGGTCGATCTTCTCCGGCGTCGTCGCCCTCCCCTCGGCGACCTTCCCGACGAACTCGCCGTAGAAGGCCTCCATGAACTTGCGGAGCGTGTCGCGCTCCTCGTTGCTGAAGGGGGCGTCGAGCGTCATCAGGCCCGCGCGCCGGCCCCTCTGGAGCGACTGGGGGTTCGCGCCGATCTTCCCGTACAGGCCGCCGAGGACCGGCTTCATGGCGACGACGCCGATCGAGCCGGTGATCGTCGTCGGCTCCGCGACGATCGCGGTCGCCCCCATCGAGATGTAGTAGCCCCCCGAGCCCGCGACGTCGGCCATCGACACGACGAAGGGCTTCCTCCCCTTCGCGCGGACGACCTCGCGCCAGATCTCGTCGGAGGCGAGGCCCGATCCCCCGGGGGAGTCGACCCGCATGACGATCGCCTTCACGGTGTCGTCCTCCGCCGCCTCGCGGATCGCCTCGACCATCGTGCGGGACCCCATCGTCCCGCCGCCGAGGGGGGAGGCCTCCCCGCTCTTGCCCGTCACGATCATGCCGTTCGCGTAGACGAGCGCGATCTTGTCCCCCTCGGGGGGCTTCGGCTTCTTGAACATCTCCCCGAAGATCTGGAGGACCGCCGTGAAGGGATCGGTCTCCTCGAAGTCGATCTCCTTCCTGTCCTTCCGGCCGTAGTTCTCGACGAAGGAGACCGCCTCGCCGTAGGCGCCGGCGAGCCGCGCCTTGAACTCGTCCTCGTACTCGACGGCGTCGACGAGCTTGCGCGCCCGGGCCTGGGTCGGCGTGAAGACGGCCGTGTCGACGGCGGCCTTCACCTGCTCGGGGGTGAGGCGCCGCCCCTTCGCGATCGCCTCAACGAGGTGGGCGTAGACGTCGTCGAGGATCGCCTCGAGCGACTCCTTCTGCGCCGGGGACATCTCGCGGAGGTAGTAGTTCTCGAAGGCGGTCTTGTACTCCCCGATGTGGACGACGTCGGCGACGACCCCGATCTTGTCGAGGAGGTCGCGCAGGTAGGTGAGCTCGAGGCGCAGCCCCGGGAGGATCACGTCGCCGGCGGGCTCGAGGGAGATCTCGTCGCACCCGCAGGCGACGAGATACTCCCCGAGGCCGAGCGACTCGACGCGGGCGTGGACCTTCTTGCCGGACGCGCGGACCCGGTCGAGGA
>CBRGOK010000573.1:0-2965 GCA_967798035.1 uncultured bacterium | reverse complement strand
CGACGACCGAGAGATCGAGCGCTTCGCCCGGGGGGGGCAAGGGGCCTCTTGTAGCGGCCTCCGCCGGCCGGGGGCAACGCGGGGGATGGGGGCTGCCCGCCTCCCGGGGGTCCCGGCTCAAGGACTCTTAAGGTGGGGGCCCCTCCTCCGGCCTCCAGAGAGGGCGACCCGTCAGGCGGGGGTCCGCGCGCGTTCGCCCCTGCGCGGAGTCCGGGCAACCCGCGACCGCTTCGCGAGGCGGGTTCGACTTCGCCCGCGGCGAGGGGGGAGTCCGAGCCGGCGAAGGGTCGCCGGCTGATCCTCGCGCAGTACAGCCGCGATGAAGAACTGGGAGGGGCCGGGAAAGAGGCCTCTAACGAGGTAGTAGGCCGATTCGTCCACCGCGTGACGGTCGTGCTCGCGGACGTGCAGGATGTGCACCCAGCCCTGGATCAGGGGGTCGTCGGGGGAGGAGTAGGGCTCCCATACCACGCGGCAGCCTGGCCAGCGCGTTTCGATGGCCTTCTTCAACGCGGCGTAGCGGATGTCCTTCACGAGGTCAGGTCCCGAACGAGTCTCTGCGCGTCCGGCAGGAGGAACTCGAGTTCTCGTCGCCATACGGACCTCGCTCCGTAGTCCGCCATCTCGCGCAGGCGTCGGAGGCTCTCGAATGTGCGTCGATCTTCCTCGCTGCCTCGGATCGTCGCAATGCGCTCCTGGACTCCGGCATGGCTCCATGCGGGAATCCCCGACCGCACGTCTGGAGCGGCAAGAGGCAGCGCGGTAGCCTCGCTCCGTCGTCGTTCCGCCGGGCCCCCGCGCGGGCGCGTTCGCGGAAGCGAACCCGCTCGTCGCCCTCCAGCAGGAGTAGCCATGTCGAAGATCCGGGTCGTCCAGGTCTCTCGCGCGAACGGACCCTTCGAGCTCCTCGAGCGACCGATCCCCGAGCCGGGCCCCGGAGCCGTGCGCGTTCGGGTCGAGGCGTGCGGGATCTGCCACAGCGACTCGTTCGCCAAGGAGGGGACGTTCCCCGGCGTCCAGCACCCGAGGATCCCCGGGCACGAGGTCGCCGGGACGATCGACGCAGTCGGCTCCGGCGTCGAGGGATGGAAGAAGGGGGACCGCGTGGGCGTCGGCTGGTACGCCGGCCACTGCGGGCGCTGCGATTCCTGCCGCCGCGGCGACCTCGCGACCTGTCAGGTCGCGCCCGAGGCCACCGGGATCACGCGCGACGGCGGCTACGCCGAGTACATGGTCGCGAACGCGGTCGCCCTGGCGCGGATCCCGCAGGGGCTCACCGCCGTCGAGGCCGCCCCTCTGATGTGCGCGGGGATCACGACCTACAACGCGCTGCGGAACAGCGGCGCGCGGCCGGGCGACCTCGTCGCCGTGCTCGGGATCGGCGGTCTCGGTCACCTCGCCGTCCAGTTCGCCGCGAGGATGGGCCACGAGACCGTCGCCATCGCGCGCGGGAAGGACAAGGAGCCGCTCGCGAGGGAGCTCGGCGCGCGCCACTACATCGACAGCCAGAGGCAGGATCCCTCCGCGGAGCTCCTCAAGCTCGGCGGCGCCAAGGTCGTCCTCGCGACCGTGACCAACGGCAAGGCGATGACCGCGGCGCTCGGCGGCCTCGCCGTCGACGGGAAGTTCGTGGTCCTGGGCGCCGCGGACACGCCCCTCGAGGTCCCGGCCATCCTGCTGATCTCCGGGCGCCGCACCGTCACGGGGTGGCCCTCCGGAACGTCGATCGACTCGCAGGACACCCTCGCCTTCTGCGTGCGCACGGGCGTGCGCTCGATGAACGAGGCCTTCCCTCTGGAGCGCGCCTCCGAGGCCTACGAGCGGATGATGAGCGGCAAGGCCCGGTTCCGGGTCGTCCTGACGACGGGGAAGTAGTCCGCTCCATCCCGGCCTCGAACCGCGGCGGCGGGGGAGCGCCCCCGATGGGAAGTCCTCGCCGCCAGGCGAGGGAAACGGCTACCTCGCCCGTTCCTTCTCGAGCTTCACGACGAACTCCTCGCGAGAACCACGGCGGACCTCGATCGGGAGGATCGCCTTCGCGTGCCCGCGGGCTCCGGCGGAGACCGAATAGGTCCCTTCCACGAGCCGCGGGTGAGCGACGACCTCGCTCGGCTCTCCGTCTTGCGCGTACCGGGTCGGCTCGATCTCCCGTCCCTCGACGTCCGTGAGCTTCACCGACGGCTCGATCAACGGCGCCCCGGACGAGGACACGAGGCGGACGCGCACCTCGGTCCCGCGATCTATCCTCATCGCGCACTCGGCGACCTCGCCGGGACGGACGACGACGGATCCGCTCGCCGGCATCGCGAAGCCGTCGGCCCGGACGTCGACCCGGTAACGGCCCGGCGCGACCCCCCGGAGGCGCCTCACGCCATCGGCGTCGCCGAGAATCTCGGACCAGTAGGGGGGCGGACCCGGCCGGGGCGCCTCGGGACGGAGGGCCACCGCGCCTAGTCGGACCGCCTTCGAGTCGGGATCCCGGACGACCACGCGCACCTCGCCTCCTGCGCGGAGGGAGAAATCCAGGCCATCCACCTCTCCATCCTCGACCCGGATCGGTCCGAGCGTGGCAGCGCCGAGGTCCTGGTCGTCGGGGCGGGTGCCGGGCGAAGTAGGGCCGCGGGCCACGACCCAATAGGACCCGGACATGAGGGGACCGATCCAGTAGCGCCCGTCCTGCACGCTACTCGTTCCCTCGTAGGACATGGGCGAGGCCTCGTGGTAGAGCTGCACGGTGGCGTCCCCGATCGGCTCCCCGTCCGAGGCGCGGACGACCCTGCCCGTGATCGTCGCGCGGGGCAGGCGCACGTCGAACACATGCTCCCCGCTCTCCGGCAGCTCCAGGGGGAAGGATCGCGAGGAGCAGTTCCCCGTGACTCTCAGCGTGGCCTTCCCTCCCGGCGCCCGCCGGTTAATCTAAATGCTTGATTAATCAAGCATTTAGAGTTCTGCCTTTCTGTTACAC
>CBRGOK010000572.1:0-2967 GCA_967798035.1 uncultured bacterium | reverse complement strand
CCCGTCCTCGACGAGCGCCTCGGCGAGCACCGCCGCGAGGCCGGGGAAGGAGGGGTCGAGCGCCCAGGCCCGGAGCAGGGTCGCCGTGCCGTCCGGGGAGATCCCTGCCCGCCGCTGGACGACGCCGAGGTTGAAGAGGGCGTCGGCGCGCTTCGGGTCCCTCGCCGCGACCTTCGAGAAGGCCTGCGCCGCGAGGGCGTGCTCGCCGCGCGACGAGGCGGCGAGGCCGAGGGCCCACTCGATCTGCTCGTTCCCCGGTTCGAGCTCCTCCGCCCGGCGCAGCGCCCCGACCGCCTCGGCGTGCCGGCCGAGCCGGTAGAGCGTCTGCCCGAGGTAGAAGTGGGCGTCGGGTGCGTTCGGCCGCCGCCGGACCGCCTCGCCGAAGGGACCGAGCGCGTCGGCCGGCCGCCCGGCGCGGAGGGCGGCCTTCCCGGCGTCGAGGAGCGCGGCGATCGCCGGATCGGGGCCGGCCTGCAGGAGCGCGAGGAGGACCGCCGCGATCATCCCCCCGTCCGCGCGAGCGGCTCGGGGGCGGAGCCCTCGACGAGGCGGTAGGTCAGCCGGCCCGGGAGCGGCCCGAAGGAATCCTCCCGGCCCGAGGGCCATCGCACCGTCAAGCGGTCGGCCTGCTCGGCCGCGCCGAGGCCGAAGTGCGCGCGCGCGTCGAACGTCGAGAGGTACCCCGTGTTCGCCCGGACCTCCTTCGCCTGGCGGTTCCCGCCGGCCTCGAGGAGGAGGAGCGCGCCGACTCCGTCCCGCTCGGAGCGCCGGCCGACGGCGAGGAAGCGGATCCAGGGCGCGGTCTCGGCCCCGTCGTTGCGGAGCACCGTCGAGACGTCGTCGAGGGCGGTGAAGACGAGGTCGAGGTCCCCGTCCTCGTCGAGATCCCCCGCCGCCCCGCCCCGGAAGGACTTCTTCGCCTTCCAGCCGGGACCGGCGGAGGCGTTCGCGAGGACGAACTTCCCCCCCTCGTTCCGGAAGAGCTCGTTCTCCTGCTCGTAGGAGAGGTCGGGGACGAGGTTCGCCTGGGGGTAGACATGGCCGTTGGCGGAGAAGAGATCCTCGTCCCCGTCGTGGTCGTAGTCGAAGAACCGGGTGCTCCAGCCGAGGTCGACCCAGGTGATCCGCTCGAGCCCGGCGGGGATCGTCACGTCGCTGAAGAGGAGGCCGCCGTCCTCCCCCTCCTCGTTGCGGTAGAGGGTCGAGTAGTCCCCCTCGAAGTTCGTGACGAAGAGGTCGGGGCGGCCGTCCCCGTCGTAGTCGCCGGCGTCCACCCCCATGCTCGCCTGCTCCTGCCCTTCGTCGCCGAACGCGACCCCGGAGAGGACCCCGACCTCCTCCGCCCTCCCGTCCCCGAGGTTGCGGAACAGGACATTCCTCTGGGAGTCGTTCCCGACGTACGTGTCGGGGTCGCCGTCCCCGTCGAGGTCGGCGATCACGACCCCGAGGGCGTAGAAGGCCTCCCCCGGGTCGTACCCCCACTCCCGCGTCACCTCCGAGAAGGTCCCGTCCCCCTCGTTCCGGTAGACCGCGTCGGCCTCCGGCGTCAGCCCCTCGGGTCCGCAGTAGGCCTTCATCCCCTTCCAGGGGCAGTCGCGGGCCGCGGTCTTCGGGTCGAACGTGATGTAGTGGCAGACGTAGAGGTCGAGGTCGCCGTCCCGGTCGAGGTCGGCGAAGGCGGCGGAGGTCGACCAGCCCTCGTTCCACACCCTCGCATTCCGCGTGACGGCATCGAACCAGAGAACGCCCGGCGGCCTCGCTCCGGCTCCCCGGTTGCGGTACAGCGCCTGGAGCCCCCACCCGGTCACGAAGAGGTCGGTACGGCCGTCTCCGTCCCAGTCGGCGGCGGTCGTCCCGTGCCAGGCGCCCGGATGGTCGAGCCCCGAGCCCTCGGCGGCACGGAAGCGCCCCTTCCCGTCGTTCAGGTAGAGCACGGGGCTGTGGAACTTCGCCGGGTCCGTCGGCGGCGTCAGCGTCGTGCCGTTGCCGTGGAACAGGTCCTGGTCCCCGTCCCCGTCGGCGTCGAAGAACGCGACGCCGGTGCCGAGTGACTCGACGATGAAAGTCTTCTGCGGGTCCCCGCAGACGGTCCGAAGGTCGATCCCGCTCTCCGCCGTCGCGTCGACGAAGCGGATCTCCGCGCGGGTCTTCGCGGGCGCCGCAGGAGCGGAGGCGGGAGGCGAGGGCCGGTCCGGCGTCCGCGCGGCCCCCTCGGCGGGATCCGCGTCGGAGCGCCCGCAGGACGGGGCGGGGAGGAGAGCGAGGAGGAGAGCGCCGCGCCTCAAGATCCCTTTTCCTTTCCCCCGGTCCTCTCCTGCTCGCGCCGGCGGAACTCCCCGCGGAGCCGCTCCGCCTCGGCGGCGCGTCCGGCCTTGTCCTCGGCGAGGGACAGGAAGAGATAGGAGTCGGGGAACTCGGGCTTCAGCCGGATCGCCGCCTGGAAGTTCGCGCGCGCCTCCTCGATCTTCCCCTCCGCGAGCCGGAGGAGGCCGAGGATGATCGGGTCCTGGGCGAGCTCGGGGCGCAGCGCCGCCGCCTTCCCCGCCTGGTCCGCGGCGCGGGGGACGTCCCCCACCTGCGCGTAGAGGGTGCAGAGCTTGAGCTTCACCCCCGCGTTGCGCGGCTCGCGCGAGGCGCGGCGGGTCGACTCGTGGAGGTCGTCGATCACCTCCGAGACCTCCGCGTAGCGCTTCTGCCAACCCTCCCCCTCGAGGCGCAGCCGCGGGCCCTCCTCCCCTTCCTTCGTGCGCGCGAGGCGCACGAGCGCGCGACCGAGGTTGAGCATCGTCCCCTTGTGGGAGGGCTCGAGTCGCACCGCCTCGCGGAAGTCCTCGACCGCGCCCGCGAGCGCCCCCGTCTTCTCGCGGGCGAGGCCGCGCTGGTAGCGGGAGCCGACGTGACGGGGATCGCGCGCGATCGCGCGGTCGAGGAGGGGGATCGCCGCTCCCGGATCGCCCGACTTCATGC
>CBRGOK010000571.1:0-2977 GCA_967798035.1 uncultured bacterium | reverse complement strand
CGAACGGGTTCCCCGCGGGCCCGTAGTGCCGGACGAGGACGTCGTTCCCCGGGATCACGCCGCCCGAGCCGAGGACCGTCGGGAGGTAGCGGAATCCCTCGGGGATCACCGCGACCCCGCCGGAGTCCCCCACGACGAGGCGGACGGGCCCCGCAGGGATCGCCGACGCCGAGACCGGCACCGTCCCGTACGTTCGCGTCGGGCTCGTGGCGGAGGTCGCCACCCCCGACGGACCGAACACGGCCGCTCCCGCCGGCTGGAAGCGCGCCCCCTGGATCCCGACGCCGATCCCCCCGGTCGTCGGTCCCTGGGCCGGGTTCACCTGGAACACGACCGGGCCGAATCCCCCGAAGGGGTTGAAGGCATGGAGGAGACTCGAGAAGGCCTGCCGCGTCGCCGAGGCGCTCTCGCCCGGCGCGCAGGATCCGATCGCTCCGTAGGCCGCCCGGGCGGGCGTTCCCGATCCGGGGGAGGAGGCCCCCGCCGCCGCCGCGACGAACTCCACGGAGGAGGCGGCGAACCCGGGGGAAGAGGCGACCTGGGCGCGGGCGGAGGCCGCGCCGAGCGCGGCCGCGAGCCCGATCGAGAGGGAGATCCTGTTTCTCATGGCTCGTTCCCCCCCGTCACGGAAGGATCATCAGGCCCGACTTCCGGATGCGGGGGTCGGCGAGCCCGTCGCCGGTGACGATCGTGCGGAGGAGGCAGGTGAGGACCTTCGCGCCGGCCGGGATTGGCGTCGGCGCGCTCGCCTTGAGCTGGCCGGCCGTGTACCCCGGCCCCATGTCGACGAGGGTTCCCCAGGTCGCGCCCCCGTCCGCCGAGTACTCGAAGCGCACGACTCCGCCCGGCGCGGGGATGTCGGACATGACGACTTGGCCGATGGCGTTCGAGGCGGTCGAGAGGTCGACGACGAAGCGGCTGCCGCCGTTGGAGAAGTCCTCGGCTCCCGTCGGCGGGGCGTCGGTCAGGATCGCCTGCCCGACGACGAGCGGCACGAAGAACCGGGCGGGCCCTTCCGAACCCTGGGAACCGGCGGGGCCCCCGGGACCGATCGGCCCCGGAGCGCCCAGAGGACCCGCGGGACCCGCGGCGCCCGCCGGACCCTGCGCGCCCACGGGACCGGGACCTCCCTCCAGACCTTCGGGGCCCGCGGGACCCTCGGGGCCCATCGGGCCGACGTCGCCCTGCGGGCCCTGGGGACCCGCGGGACCTTCGTCGCCCTGAAATCCCTGGGGCCCGACCGGACCCTCCGGCCCAGCGGGACCGGCGTCGCCCTGCAGGCCCTTGGGACCCGCGGGACCTTCGTCGCCCTGCAGCCCCTGAGGTCCGACCGGACCTATCGCTCCAGCCGGACCGACGCCCCCCTGCGCGCCCGCGGGACCCGCGGGACCCGCGGGACCGGGAGGACCCACGAGGCCCGTGGGGGAACCCACCCACTGGCCCGTGGAGTCGATCACGAGGATTCCGTTGATCGTCACGCTGTTCGGGTGGATGTCCGCCCCGGCCACATCCCGAGCGTTCAGGGCGTAGGGGACCGAGGAGATCCGCAGCCGCGGGCTCATCTCGACGTCGGGCGCCACCGTGATCCCCACCCAGCGCTCCGCCCCCTGAAAGAGGCTCGCGGGGATGGGGTTGACGCTCCCGAGGAGGAGCGTCGCCACGCCGTTCACCATGGAGACGGGGTGGGTCTCGACGTAGAGCGGACTCCCGCCCGTCGCCGCGCCATAGACGGAGACGGTCACCGTCTGGGCGCCGGTCAGGGGGACGCCGCTCGCGTCGGTCAGCCGTGCCTGGTAGGCGACCATCAGCGGCCCGGACTGCGCGGTGGACGGGGCCGCGAGAAGCGCCGCCGTCAGAACGATCCCGAACGCGCGATGGAGCATATGGACTCTCCCGGCTCCTCCCCTCGTCCGACGCACGCTGTGAACCGACGGAACGGCGCAGCACCTCGCGTCGGACGACTCCGGAGGAACTAGACCCCACCATCCGGAGCCCGTCAAACCCGACGCCCCGCGGCCGGGCCTTTCGCATAGGAATCCCGATTCCCGCGCAGAACCACCGGCTCCCGAGGCCCGCGATCGGCCGATCGGACCCGATCCCCCATAGGGACGAGCCCGCGAATCGCCCCCGGGCACGGTCGTTGCACGGCGCCCACTCCCCCTCGCGCCGGCCCCGCGCGACTCGTTGAAGCCCCCGGAGAGTCTCCGCCTCCTCCTCCTCGCCGCCGCCCTGTCGGCCACCCCCGGGTGCTCGTTCATCGGGTCCTGCGCGCGGTCCCTGGCCCGGTCCTGGGAGAGGGCGACCGTCCTCGGGTTCCTGCGGGAGAAGTACGACCGCAACGGCGACGGCCGGATCGACCGGGACGAGTACGGCCGGGACGCCGAGGCCTTCGCGCGGCTCGACCGGGACGGGGACGGATCGATCGGCCCGGCGGACTTCGACCGCGACGTCGTCCCCCCGCCGGACCTGGTGGGCCCGACGCTCCTCGTGAAGACATTCGGCCCGGAAGGGGCGGACTCGATCTCCCTCGCGGAGCTCGAGCGGGGCTTCGCCCGGCTCGACCGCGACCGAAACGGCCGCTTCGGCCGCGAGGAGTTCGGGTCCCGGCAATACCGGATCGCCCCGGTCTTCGCGCCCGATCTCTTCCCCTGGCTCGTCGCGGGGATCGACGGGGACGGCGACGGCGCGATGTCCTGGGTGGAGACGGCGGACTTCTTCCGCCGCTACGACCGCGACGGGAACGGCCGGCTCGCGACAACCGAGCGCCCGCTCCCGGGCAGGCCCCCCCGGGTCGGCGTGATCCCGCCGCCCGAGCGGGAGCCGGCGCCCGACTTCACCCTCTCGCGCCAGGTCGGGGGGGAGGCCGTCACCCTCTCCTCCTTCGCCGGGAAGCGGCCCGTCGCCCTCGTCTTCGGCAGCTTCACCTGAGCCCCCTTCCGGAAGTCGGCCGGTCGGCTGAAGGAGATCTGGGAGGGCC
>CBRGOK010000570.1:0-2982 GCA_967798035.1 uncultured bacterium | reverse complement strand
GGACCCCCTCGAACCGGACGCCGGCGCGCCACCGGCCTCCCCCCGACGGGGCGGTCCAGACCGTCGTCCCCTCGAGCTCGATGATCGTCTCGGCGCCGAACCGGATCGTGAGCCCGAGCTTCTCGTTCACGCCGACGGGGGAGGGGAGGCGCACGCAGGCGCCTCCGACGGAGAGGTCGAGGATGGTCCCCTCCTGCGCGGCGGCCTCGTCGCGGCCGGGGCGGCGCACGACGACCGGGAGCAGCGCGGGAGCCCGAGGGGTCCCGGCCGCGCCGCTCCAGCTGTGGAGGATCAGGGTCGCCCCGTCGCCGGAGGAACGGACCTCGCCCAGCCGGAACCGGAGCCCTTCCCCCCGACCCGCCGCCCGGACCTCGACCGGGTCGCCCGGGGCGAAGGCGCCCTCGGGGACCTCCTTCACGACGACCCTCATCGCGCCCCGGCGGTCGACCACGATCCCCTGGACCTCCGCCCCTCCGCCCGGCCGGGCCAACGTGACCGGGGAGAGGAAGGCGGGGAAGAGGGACAGCCCCGGATCCTCCTCGAAGCCTAGCCGCTGTCGCAGGCGCGAGAGCGCGAGGATCGGATTCCAGATGTCCCCTCCCTCGAGGTAGATCCGCACGAGGTAGAGGGCGGCGCCCGCGTCGAAGACGCGGCGGTCTGTCGTGGCGAGCGCGGGGGCGAGCGGCCCGCCGAGGAGGGCGACTTCCGTCAGGATGTCCGCGTCGGCCGGATTGACGTCGAAGGCCTGGGCGACGCGACGGATCCGCACGACGTCGCGGCGCGCGACGCTCCGGCGGCGCACCGAGCGGAGGATCCAGGCGATGGCGGAGATCGTGAGAGCGGCGGCGAGAGCCCAACCGACGAGGAGGCCGGTCCCCGTCACCGGATCGCCTCGGGCGAGACGGTCTGCACCCCCGGCTTCGGGGCCCCTCCCGGACCCGCGGCGAGGACCCTCTCCACGATCCGGGCCCACGCCTCGAGGTCGAACTCGGGGAACTCGGCGCCCACCAGCCAGGGCTGCTCCCCGCCGGCGAGATAGAGCGCCTGCCGCGCCCAGACGACGCGTCCGCGCGTCTCGACGACCTCCTCGCCGACCCGGACCTGCAGGAGGATCGGGTCCTCCTTCTTCGGAGTCACCGAGGGGCGCATCTGGATCCGCACGCCCGTGCGGGAGACGTCGACGACCGTGGCCGAGTCGAAGGGGGCGTCCGCCCCGACTCGCGCCATCCCCTGGAGCCGGGCGACGAGCCGGAAGTGGCGCCGGCGGCTCTGGGAGTCCTCCTTCGGGAAGCCGATGCGGACGATGCGCCCGTCCCCCTGGTCCTCGACCCCGACGACGGTCCCCCCCACGTCCTCGACCTTCGCGTCCGGGGTCTTCGCGCCCTGGACGTCCATCACGGAGAGCCGGGCGCCGACCCGCAGGCTCGCGGGCGTCCCCCGGGCGATCACGACGAGGTAGTCGCCGTCGACGCCGAGGACGATCCCGTCGCACTTCTCCCCGGTCGGCGCCACGAGACACACCGACGAGAGGAGGTGGGGGCCCGGTCCGGAGGGGTCCGTGAATCCGAGCGCCTTCCGCAGGACGCGGAGTCGCTCCGCCTCCGCTCGCGAGTCTTGGCCGCGCCGCACGACCTCGCGCAGGCGGAGGACCGACCGGCGATCGAAGGCCTCCGAGCTGGCGTAGGGGGTGGCTTCCCCCCTGGGACCGCAGGAGGCGAGGGCGACGAGAGTCGAGGCCTGGGCTGGATCGAGGTGGTGGTCGCGAACGGACATCTCGAGGGGATTCGGCATGCCCTCCGGCTTCCGTCGGGCGATCCACACGCGGCGCGCGTGGAGCACCGCGAGGGCGATTCCGCCTCCCAGCAAGAGGAAGAGGTAATTGGACCACATCGAGCGCAGCCCAGACCCGGCTCGCCCCCTATCGGCCTCCCGGGAGAAGGACTTTTGCCCGGCCCCGGGAGCCTCTCCGGAGGATCAGCGGGGAGGCCGCCTCACATCCCCGGTCATCGGGACGAACCGGACGGGCCCGAGCGAGCGCCGCTCGACCCCGGTCGCGGTCCGCGTAAATACGACCAGCTCGGTCGGGTCGCCCTCGAGGGGGATCACGAGCCTTCCCCCCTCCCGGAGCTGCTCCAGGAGCGCGGGCGGCACGCGCGGCGCGCCGGCCGTCACGATCACCCCGTCGAAGGGGGCCTCCTCCGGCCAGCCCCGGTAGCCGTCGCCGGCGCGGGCCTCGACGTTCCGGTAGCCGAGCGCGGCGAGGCGGGCGCGGGCCTCGCGCGCGAGGCTCTCGACGATCTCGATCGTGAAGACCCTCCCGACGATCTCGGCGAGCACCGCCGCCTGGTAGCCCGAGCCGGTCCCGACCTCGAGGATGCGGTCGCCCGGCTTCGGCTCGAGCGCCTCCGTCATCCACGCGACGACGAAGGGCTGGGAGATGGTCTGCTCCCCCCCGATCGGCAGCGGGTGGTCGCGGTACGCCGCCGAGGCGAGATCCGGAGGGACGAACGCGTGGCGGGGCGTCCGCTCGAGGGCCCGCAGGACGGCGGGGTCGCGCACCCCTCGGGCGCGGATCTGCTCGGCGACCATCTCGCGCCGCTCCTCCGCGCGTTCCCCGAAGGCTCCGGGGCCGGCCGGGGCGGCGGGCTCCGGGGCCACGGGAGCCGGAGCGGGACGGCAGGCGAGGGGCGCGACCCACGCGCCCGCCGCGAGGAGCCACCTCCGCGACATGCTTCGATCGCTGCGTCGGTCGCCCCTATCTATCGGAGGGGCGCGGACGCCGCCAGCGCGCTGGAACCCCGGGCGCATTCCGCGCGTCCAACGGAGGGTCCCCGTGGGCCCGACGTTTGCGTAGGTCCGGGCCGTGCCTTAGGCTTCTGCGGGGTGTGCTCGCCCCCCTGCCCCCCCCTCCGAAGAGTTCCGGCCCCCCCCAGAGGTGATTCCCAGATGCGACCCCTCCGCCTCGCCCTGATCCCCATCGCC
>CBRGOK010000569.1:0-2993 GCA_967798035.1 uncultured bacterium | reverse complement strand
CAGGACGAGCGCCCGCACCTCGGCCCAGTCCTTCACGACGGCGGCGTCCATCCACACGCAGTTGTCCTGACGCGCGTACGGCTCGAACCGGGGATCGGATGCAACGAGCCGGCGGGCATGCTCCGGCTCGAGCTGGAAGACGAGGCGACACACGCCCTCCTTCTCGCCGCAGCTGGCGAAGATCCGCTTCCCGACACGAAAGCAAGCCTCGCCGAAGTGTTCCGCCTCCACGGAATCCGGGAGCGAAAGACACAGCTCTCGCATCCTGCGAAGTGCCGTCTGCGCGGTCGCCATGGAATCTGTCCTCCGGGCCTCGAATCCCTCGCGTGCGGAGTTCGCTCTCCGCGGCCGAACCTCCATCGGAAAGGTCATCGTCCGGGACCGAGGAGGCGATCCGCGGGGCTCCTCGCGCCCCCGGGACCGCGGCCGAGGACGTGCGTGCGGACCATCGTCGTGCTAGGGGCGGATGTTCTGGTTCACGCGGAAGAGGTTCTCCGGGTCGACCGAGCGCTTCACCCGGACGAGGCGGTCGTAGTTGCCGCCGTACGCGGCGCGCACGCGATCCCCCTCGTCGGCCGAGAGGAAGTTGACGTAGACGCCGCCGCTCGCGAAGGGCGCCGCCGCGTCGAAAAAGGCGCGGGCCCACCCGACGCACCGGCCGTCGTCGGCCGGCTTCTCCCTGCGGCTGGGCACGTTGATGACGAACTGGGCGTCCCGCTGGGAGTCCGCGGTCGCGTCAGGCGCCGGCGCCGAGGCGGCGCCGCCCAGGGCTCCGAGGAACATCTCGCAGTGGGGCGAGGGGAACTTCTCGGCGGCCCCGATCACGGCGTCGAAGAGCCCGTCCTCGAGCCGGGTGAAATTGTGGGACTTCCAGTAGTTGCGGGCGCCCGGGGCGAGGAGCGGATCGAAGGCCTGCTGCCAGGCGACGTAGGGTTGGGCGCCGACGTGCTCGCCGAGCGGCTTGCCAACCTTTCGCAGCGGCTCGACGAGCGACTCGCCCTTCTTGGGCTCGCCCGCGTAGAACACCGCGAGCGCGATGATCCCCTTCCCGTGGGTCTCCTTCGGGAGGAAGGGGAGGGGCGGCGCGAGGCGGAGGATGGCCCACACCGTGAGATCCTCCGGCGCCTTCGCCGCGAACTCGCGGTACTTCCGCAGCACCGAGCGCGCCTCGGAGATCGGGTAGACGATCAGCCCGCTCAGCACGTCGGGGCCGAGGGGGTGGAGGCGGAACTCGAAGCTGGTGACGACGCCGAAGTTCCCGCCGCCGCCCCGGATCGCCCAGAAGAGGTCGGGGTTCTCCGTCGCGCTGGCGCGGACCACCTCGCCCGACGCGGTGACCACGGCGGCGGACTCGAGATTGTCGACGGTCAGGCCGTGCTTCCTGGTGAGCCAGCCGAATCCGCCCCCGAGCGTCAGCCCGGCGACGCCGGTCGTCGAGTTGATGCCGAGGGGGGTCGCGAGCCCGTGCGCCTGGGTCGCGGCGTCGAGGTCCGCGAGCAGGGCGCCCCCCTCGACGCTCACTCGCCGGGCGCGCGGGTCCACCTTCGCCGCCTTCATCCGCGAGAGGTCGATCACGATGCCGTCGTCGCACAGGGCGAGGCCCGCGATGTTGTGCCCGCCTCCCCGGATGGCGAGGAGGAGCCCGTTCTCCCTCGCGAACTCGACCCCCCGGACGGCGTCCTCCGCCGTGGCGCACCGGACGATCAGGGCCGGGCGCTTGTCGATCATCGCGTTCCAGATCTTGCGCGCCTCGTCATAGGCGGGCTCGCCCGGGCGAAGCACGTCCCCCTTCAGCGATCGCTTCAGCGCCTCGACCTTGGTCGGCTGGATCCGGTTCATCGGCTGCTCCCTTGCGCTGGGTCGCCGCCCGGGGCCTCCGGGCCGACGCGCGCTTGAAAGAGGGAAAGGAGGCTCCCCCCGTCGGGTCTCTCGCGGAGAGTGCCAGGAACTCGTCCCGGCCCCGATCTATCGAGACTTCCCCCGCGGCACAAGTCCGCCCGCCCGAGAACGGAGCGAGGGCCCCTATCGCCCCGAGGAGGGCATCCCCTCGCGACGTCCCCCGGCGTCACCGCCGGCCGGGCTCCGGTAGCAGAGCCGCGTCCAGAGCACCCAGAGCGACGCGCAGAGGACGAGTCCGGCGATCCCGTTCCAGAGGGCGAGGACAGTCGACGCCGCGTAGACGACCGGCCCGAGACTGTAGGCTCGTCGCACCCTCGCGATGTCCGCGTCGGGAACCTCCGCCCGCACCAACCGCCGGCGATGCGCCACCGACCGGAAGAGCGCCCCGTAGGCGAGGCTGACGAGGAAGAAGGTGCCGCAGTAGAAGGCGGCCGCCGCCTGCGCCGCCTCCGTGACGAGGTACCTCGCGACGACGGCCGTCGGGAAGGGGATGAAGGTCACGAGGAGGAGAAGGAACCCGTTCGCGAACAGGAAGGGGTAGTCGCTCGCCCGGACCCAGCGCAGGAACTCGTGGTGATTGATCCACATCACGAGGACGACGAAGAAGCTGAGGCAGAACGCGAGGAGGGACGGCCACGCGTGGAGGAGAGCGGCGAACAGATCCCTCCCCCCCACTCCTCCCTCGATCTCCGGGACCCGGATCTCGAGCACGAGGAGCGTGATCGCGATCGCGAAGACGCCGTCGCTGAAGGCCTCGACGCGGGACGTGTCCTTCTCCAGACTCGCCTCCCTTCACCCCGCCCGGGATGCCCCGCTCCTCAGCGCGGCCCGGACGCGGCGTTCGACTCCGTCCGCATGCGGGCGCGTCTATCCCCTGCGCGCGGGACTGTCAACGGCGGCCCGGCCCTCGACGGCGATCCATCGCCGGGCGCCTCCGGCGCGGTCCCCGGGCCCCGGATCCGGGCGCCCGAGGAGAGCCTCCCGGCCGGGCCCCTCCCCGGCTCCCGCCGCGGGAGGCGATCCCCCCCTCCCTTAACTTGGAATTAAGGGAGGTCCTCCTACAATCCGCCCGCCGACAGCGGAGGATTGCATGC
>CBRGOK010000568.1:0-2995 GCA_967798035.1 uncultured bacterium | reverse complement strand
ACGCGGCGACCCTCCAGCGCCTGAAGGCCCTCGGCTACGTGAGGTAGCGGGAGAAACTCAGGGGTGGCGGAGGGCCTCGAGGAGCGCCGTGGCGGCGCGGGCCGCGGTCCCGGGCGCGTCGAAGGCCTCTCGCACGGCTTCGAGGTCGCGCTTCGACCCTTCCCGCTCGGAACCCTCGGCGAGGAGCGCGGCCGCCCGCTCGGCGATCGCCGCCTCCGAGCCGTCCCCGTCGAAGCAGAACTCGGGGACGACCTCGCGGTTCGCGATCAGGTTGATCGAGGCGAACCAGGGGGTGCAGAGGAAGAAACGGGCGAGGGAGGCGAGGGGCCGACGGACCCGGTAGAGCACGAGGAGGGGGATCGCGTGGTGGGCGACTTCGAGGATGCCCGTCCCGGACTTGGCGAGGACCAGACGAGCGCGGGAGAGAGGGCCGTGGAAGTCGCGCGCCGAGACCTCGATGCCGGGGCCCGCGAGCTCCTTGAGGAAGGGGCCGAGGTCGGCCCGGGTGTGGGCGACGATGGCGTGGAGCTTGGGGTGCTGCGCGCGGAGGCGCTCGAAGATCCGGACCTGGGAAGGCAGGTTGGCGCGGATCTCCTTGCGGCGGCTGCCGGGGAGAAGGACGAGGAGGTCGGGGTCGGGGGCGCGGGAGCGAGGCACCTTCTCGAGGGCGTCGGCGAGCGGATGACCCACGTGGGTCGCGGGGACGCCGTTTTTTTGGAACCAGGGCGCCTCGAAGGGAAGGATGCAGAGGACGCGGGCGAGGTCGCGCCGCATGCGGCGAACGCGCCAGGGGGCCCACCCCCAGACCTGCGGGGCGATGTAGTAGAGGACGGGAACGCCGCGGCGGCGGGCTAGCCGGGCGAGGATCAGGTGGAGGCCCGGGTAGTCGAGGAGGACGACGAGGGCGGGCTTCTCCTTCCGGAGGATCCGATCGAAGGTAGCGACGACGCGGAGGAGGCGGGGGATCGCCCAGAAGACGACGGTGAACCCGATGAGGCCGAGGCCGACCAGATCGAAGCGGACGTCGCAGCCGGCGGCGCGGAGGCGCTCGCCGCCGAAGCCGATCCAGCGGTGGTTAGTGCGGGGGGGGTGGGTTTCGGGGTGGAGCCGGCCGGGGGGCCCCTGGGCGGACTGGGGGCCGCGGGATTGGTAGATGGTGGTGGGGGGGCGGGGTTTCGGTCGGGGAGGATGACGTAGGGGAGGCGCGAGCGCCGGGCGCGGAGCGGCGAGGGCCGACTCGAGGAGGGAGCGCCAGTGGCGGCGTCGGAGGAGATAGACGGCGAAGCGCGGGAGAGCGAGGAGGAGCCCGCCGAGGGCGTCGAGGAAGGCCCCGAGCGCGGCGAGCGTGGAGGCCAACCGGGGGGCTATCGCTCCGGCGCGTCCTTCGCGCACCGGAAGCCGATGTCCGCCTCCCGGGTGGTGAGGGCCGGGTAGGCCCACCGCCAGGCGACCGACTCCTTCGAGCCCGGCCGGCGGAACGAGCCGCCGCGCAGGATCACGTTGGCGTTCTCCCGCAGGCGCGTCACGGGCCGGCCGTCGGGGAACGAGGCGGTCCACTCGGAGACGTTCCCCGACATGTCGAGGCAGCCGAACGGGGAGAGATCGGTCGGGAAGGCGCCGACAGGCATCGTCTGGTTGAGGCCCGAGTTGAGGTGGTTGCACCGGGAGCCGTCCCAGACGTTCCCCCAGGAATAGAGGAAGCCCTGGGGCCCGCGGGCGGCGAGCGCCCACTCGTCCTCGGTCGGGAGGCGGCAGCCCGCCCAGGCGGCGAAGGCGAAGGCGTCCTCGAGGGTGACGGCGCTCACCGGGTGCTCCTCGCGCCCAGGCGGCGGAGCGGGGGGCTCGTTCGGATTGCGCGGCCAGGAACCGGGGAGGTGCTTCAGGGCATCGGTTGCGGGGAGGGAGTCGAGGAACCGCTTGTAGCGCGCGTTCGTGACCTCGGTGCGGTCGATGTAGAAGGAGTGGAAGGCGACGTCGGAGGTCTTCTTCGTCCGCTCGGTGTCTAGGTCCCACCCCATGTCCCCGCCGACCTTGTAGGTGGCGCCCGGGACCAGGACCATCCCCTCGGGGGTCCCGGCGTAGGCGGGGTGGAACCGGTCGGGCCGCACGAGACGCTGCAGCTTCGTGCCGGCCTCCTGGAGGGCCTTGTCCGCGGCCGCGTAGTCCCGAGCCGCCCCCGATTCCCGGAAAATCGGGCCGTTCCACGACTCGTGGAACGGGCGCTCGAGGTCGAGGACCGCGGCGAGGGCCGCCGCCGCGGCCTCGGCCGGAGGAGGGGGAGACTCCGCGGCGAGGGATTCGGCCAGGCGGATGGCGAGAGCGGGCGCGACCGCCGAGGGGACTCCGGAGGCCGGGAGGGAGGCGAGGAGCCGCTGGCGCAGGAAGAACTGAGCCTTCCCTCGCGCCGCCGGATCGATCTTCCCCTCCCGCTCCTCGACCGCGAGGGCGTCGAGGCCGGCGCGCGCGGCGGACTCGAGGACCCCGCGGACGCCTTCGCCCTGGTTCTCCCGCGCGTGCAGATACCAGGCTTCCGCCTCCGCGTACGCGGTGGCGAGGGTCTCGTAGGCCTTGTCCCGGGCCTCCCGAGAGCGCTTCACCTCCGCCTCCGCGCGCGAGCGCTCGTCGGAGGACGTCGGGAGAACGAGGAGAAGGAGGTGGAGGAGTCCGGGGTTCACCGCGCCCATCGGCCGATCCGGCGCGGGGTCCTTCTAGCCCCCGCGGGGGCGAGGGTCAATTCGCCTCCCCGGGAAACTGCCCCGGCTGGGTGTTGATCGGGCTGCTCGCGTCTGACCCTCCCGCACCTCCCCCCTCGAATCCGTTTTCGTCGTCGCATGCGCGGGCGCGCTTCCCCGGCGCGCCACCGCCCGGACGTGCGCGTCTCGCGCCGCCTCACCTCCCTACACCGCCTCTAGCCTCCGGGAGAGCTTGCCCCAGTCTTGCCTCCACCCGAGCAGCTCCCGCAGCGAGAGGCGGCGGGTCCACAGCCCCTCCTCCA
>CBRGOK010000567.1:0-3007 GCA_967798035.1 uncultured bacterium | reverse complement strand
CGGGAGGAGCTGGCCCGGGAACCCGTTCGAGACGACGACGAGGTCCATCGGGCCGGAGTTGGCCCCGCCCCCGCCGCTTCCGCAGGCGGCGATCGGCAGGATGGACACCGCCAGGAACGCGAGGCGAAGGCCCGGAAGTTTGCTCATCGCTCTTCTCCGAGGAGGTCGGTTGTGCGCAGGCGGGCAGGGGCTGGGGCCCGCGGAGGTGTGAACACGGGTGTCGGGGAACGGCAATCGGCATGCCCGGTCCCCCCGCCCTTCGGCGGGGGCCGGACCTGCCGCAACCGCCGGTCGTCGCACGGCCTCCGTGCGGACGCGCACCCTGCGGAAGCGAGCGGATTCTATCGGCAGACTCCCGGGGAGGAAAGCAAGGGAGGCCCCGGGCGCGTTGCCCCCGGATTCGCCGCGGCGCTAGAGTAGGCCCCCCGAGAACGTGATGGCGGTTCCTGCCCAGGAGAAGCGGGTCTTCGATCCGGTCGGCGAGGACGAGCTCGACCGGACGCTCCGGCCGCGGACCTTCGGGGACTTCGTCGGCCAGGCGCGGGTGGTCGGGAACCTTCGGGTCCACCTCGACGCCTCCCGCGGGCGCGGAGAACCCCCCGACCACGTCCTCCTCACGGGCATGCCGGGCCTCGGGAAGACGACCCTCGCCCACCTCCTCGCGACCGAGAGCGGCTCGGCGCTGCGCCTGACGACCGGCCCCGCCCTCGAGCGGCCGCGCGACCTCGTCGGGATCCTCTCGAACCTCCAGCCGGGGGACATCCTCTTCGTCGACGAGATCCACCGGATCCCGGCGGCGGTCGAGGAGATCTTATATCCCGCGATGGAGGACTTCCGCGTCGACCTCACGATCGACCAGGGCCCGAACGCCCGGGTGCTCAACATGCGCCTCGCGCGCTTCGCCCTGGTCGGGGCGACGACCCGCGAGGGGCTCCTCTCCTCGCCCCTGCGCTCCCGGTTCGGGCTGCTCGAACGCCTCGACCCCTACCCCCCCGGCGAGATCGCGGAGATCGTCCGGCGCGCCGCCTCCCGGCTCGGCGTCTCCCTCGAGAAGGAGGCGGTGGATCGCCTCGCCTCCCGCGCGCGGGGGATCCCCCGCATCGGCATCCGGCTCCTGAAACGCGTCCGCGACCTCGCCCAGGTCCGGGGAGCGGGGAGCGTGGACGCCGCGCTCGCGGAGGAGGCGCTGCGGATGCTCGGCGTCGACGAGGCCGGTCTCGAGGAGCTCGACCGCCGCATCCTCGGGACGATCCTCCGCCTCGGAGGCGGGCCCGTCGGCCTGAAGACGATCGCGATGGCCGTCGGCGAGGAGCCCGACACGATCGAGTCCGTCTACGAGCCCTTCCTCGTCCGCGAGGGCTACCTCCAGAAGTCCCCGCGGGGTCGCAGCGCGACCTCCCTCGCCCGGCGCGCCCTCCGGGCGGCCCGCGGGGTCGAGCCCACCCTCTTCTGATCCGCGGATGGAGATCGCCCGCCGCGAGCGCCGCCCGGGCGCGCTTCCCCAGGTTCTCGTCTGGGCGCTCCTCGGCTCCGTCTGCGGACTCGTCCTCGTCCTTCTCGAAGGATCCCCTCCCCGGCCGCACGCCTGGAACGAGCCCAATCCCCTCGTCCCGGTCCGCCTCGAGCGCCACGACGGCCGGGAGGCGGTCGCCCTCGAGGTGGAGGGGCCCTACGAGGTCCGCGTTCGGCGATCGGAGCCTCGCCGCGGCCGGGACTTCCGGGGGACGATCCGGCGCCAGGGGGAGGAGGTCGTCCTCCCGGGCGGAGAGATGCGGGGCCACGCCCTGGAGTTCCTCCCCCTCACCGACTCGCCCATCCGGGTGGAGGGGCGCGCCTACCGCGGGGCCATCCGGGTGCGGGTGTGGTCCCACGGGGGGATCCGGGTCCTCAACCTCCTTCCCCTCGAGGACTACCTCCGTGGGGTGGTCGGGGCGGAGATCGGGCCCGCTTCCCCCGCGGCCGCCCTCGATGCGCAGGCGATCGCGGCGCGAACCTACGCCCTCCACGCCCTCCCCTACGGACCCCTGTCCGACGGGACCGGCTCCCAGGTCTACGGGGGGATCGGCCGGGAGGACCCCCGCGTCGACGGCGCGGTGGAGAGGACGCGGGGCCGGGTCCTCCTCTGGCGCGGGAAGCCGCTGCCCGCCTACTACCACTCGACCTGCGGCGGACGGACCTCCGATGCGCGGGAGGTGTTCGGCATCCGCGCGATCCGGCCCCTCGGCGGCGCGGAGTGCGGATTCTGCGAGGGAAGCCGCTTCTACCGCTGGGAGGCGCGGCTCCCGAGGGAATCCGTCGCCCGGCTCGCCTCCGAGATCGGGGTCGGCGCGCGGCTCCTCTCCCTGCGCCCGGTCGACCTCGACCCGGCGGGGAGATGGCGGGCGGTCGAGTTCGAGGGGGACAAGGCGAGGACCCGCCGGTCGGGGCGCGAGTTCCGCTTCCGGGTGAACCAGCTCGCCGGGTCGGAGCGCGTCCGCAGCACGCTCCTCGAGGAGGCGAAGATCGAGGGGGAGGAGCTCCGGATCGTCGGGCGGGGATGGGGGCACGGCGTGGGGATGTGCCAGGTCGGCGCCATCGCGCTCGCCCGGTCGGGAGAGAGCGCGGACTCGATCCTCGCCCGCTACTACCCCGACGCGACCCTCGCCCCCCTCTTCCTCCTTCCGTGATCGGGTTCGAGATCGTCTCGAGGGACGGCCTCGCGCGCGCCGGCGTGCTCGCCACCCCCCACGGATCCGTCCGGACGCCGGCCCTCATGCCGGTCGGCACACAGGGGACCGTGAAGGGGATCCTCCCGGGCGCGATCCGCGACCTCGGCTACGAGATGGTCCTCGCAAACACCTACCACCTCCACCTGCGGCCCGGAGAGGCGACGGTCGCCTCCCTCGGCGGCCTGCGCGCCTTCATGGGCTGGGAGGGGCCGATCCTCACCGACTCGGGCGGCTACCAGATCTTCTCTCTCGCCCCCACCCGCCGCCTCGACGAGGAAGGGGTCGAGTTCCGCTCCCAC
>CBRGOK010000566.1:0-3008 GCA_967798035.1 uncultured bacterium | reverse complement strand
CGGAGGAGACAGAATGCCGAAGAAGCCCGCAGTAGTGACCGGCCCACATCCGGCCGGGGGATGGCAGAACAAGATTGAAGGCAATACGCGCGCGTCGAACGTGTCGCCCACGAAGGCTCCCGCGCAGGCCAAGGCCCCCACTGAAATTGCGCCACCCGCCGTCGTCGCCAAAACCGCCACCGTGAAGCCCGTCGCGGCTAAACCGGTTGAAGCTGTGAAGCCTGTTGTGGCTGCCGCACCCGCCCAGCCGAAGGTTCGCCTCGAACTTTCCAAACCCGGTGCGCAGTCCGTCGCCATCGCTGGCTCCTTCAACTCCTGGCAGCCCGAGCAGGCCAAGACCACCGGCAACGGCGGTTGCTCCGGTCGGCCAGGCGGGCTCCCTCGTCCACCCCGAGTACCTACGGTTCGACTTCACCTGGGGGGAGAGGCTGACGGAGGAGCAGAGGCGCGCGATCGAGGACCTCGTCAACCGCCGGGTGATGGAGGCGATCCCGGTCACCTGGGACGTGAAGCCCCTCGAGGAGGCGAAGGCGGAGGGGGCGGTGATGATGTTCGGGGAGAAGTACGGGGAGCGCGTCCGGGTGCTCCGCGTCGGGGACTTCTCCGTGGAGCTGTGCGGCGGGACCCACGTCGCGAACTCGGGGAACATCGGCGCCTTCCGGATCACGAAGGAGCAGGCCCTCGGCGCCGGCGTGCGACGGATCTTCGCCCTGACCGGTCCCGGGGCGATCGAGCACTTGCGCGGGAGGGAGGAGTCGCTCGAGGAGGCGGCGCGCGCGCTGAAGGCCCCCGCGGAGAAGGTCCTCGAGCGGATCGAGGCGCTCCAGAAGGAGCTGAAGGAGGCGAAGGCGCGGAAGCCCGCCTCGACCCCGCTCAACCCGCTCCCCGATCTGCTGCGCTCCGAGCGGGTCGTCGGCCCCTACCGGTTCGTCGGCGGCCGGGACGAGGGGGCGGAGATCGGCGATCAGCGCGCCCGCGTCTCCTCCCTCCTGAAGGCCCTCGGTCCGACCGGCTGCGTCCTGATCGCGGGGGGGGAGGGGGACAGCGTCCCCTTCGTGATCGCGGGCGGTCCGCAGGCGGTCGCGGCGGGATTCCGGGCCGGCACCCTCGCCCGCGAGCTCGGCGCCCGCCTCAAGGGGGGCGGGGGGGGCAAACCCGACCTCGCCCAGGGGGAGGGGAAGGACGGCGAGGCGTTCGCATCCGCCCTGGAGTCGATCCCGGCCGCGCTCGAGTCGGCCTCGGGCGCTGCCGTTGACACCCCCCGGGGCCCCACCTAGCATCTTCGCCTTTTCATGGCCGGAGGTTTTCCCCGCCCGGCGGTCGCGCACGATGCCGAATCCCAAACGAAGACACTCGAAATCGCGCAAGCGGTGGCGCCGGGCGCACGACGCGCTCCCGACCCCCGGCCTGCGCAAGTGTTCGCGCTGCGGCCAGGCAGCCTTCCCCCACGCCGTCTGCGGAAACTGCGGTTTCTACCGCGGCGTCGAGGTCGTCCCGAAGGAAGAGGAGTGAGCGCTCCCCCGGCGCGGAGCGCCTGACCCACCGGAGCGAGGCCCCCGAGGACCGCGGACGGGGCCCCGCGCGGAAAGGAGCTCGCCCGCCCGCCCCATGCGGATCGCGATCGACGCGATGGGAGGGGACAAGGCCCCCCTCGAGATCGTGCGGGGGGCCCTCCTCTCGATCGAGAAGGGGAGCGTCTCCGCCTCCTCCCTCGTCCTCGTCGGCGACGCCGAGAAGGTCGAGAAGATCCTGCGACAGGAAGCCGGGGGGAGCCCGGGGATCGCCGTCCACCACGCCCCCGAGGTGATCGAGATGAACGAGCACCCCGTCGAGGCGCTGCGGCGCAAGCGCCGCTCCTCGATCGGGGGGTGCGTCGAGCTCGTCAAGAAGGGGGAGGCCGCCGGGATCGTGACCGCCGGCCACACGGGGGCGGCCGTCGCCGCGGCGACACTGCGACTGAAGATGCTCGAGGGGATCCGCCGGCCGGGGCTGGCGGTCGCCTTCGAGGGGGCGCGCGGCTCGACCGTCCTGATCGACGTCGGGGCGAACCTCTCCTGCCGCCCGCTCGACCTCCTCCACTACGGGATCATGGGGACCTGCTACGCCCGGGATGTCCTCGGGGTCGAGCGGCCGCGCGTCGCGCTCCTCTCGATCGGCTCCGAGGACGAGAAGGGGACGGAGCTCGTCCGCAAGACCCACGAGCGCTTCCGCGCGAGCAACCTCGAGTTCGTCGGGAACGTCGAGGGGCAGGACGTCTTCTCGGGGGTGGCCGAGGTGATCGTCTGCGAGGGGTTCGTCGGCAACGTGGTCCTGAAGACCGCGGAGGGGGCGGCCGAGTTCCTCATCGGACTCTTCGCGAAGGAACTCGCCTCCCGCGCGCCCGAGGCCGCGCGTGAGGTCGTCCCCGCGGTCACGAACCGGATCGACTACTCGGAGCGGGGAGGGGCCCTCCTCCTCGGGATCGAGGGGATCGTCGTGATCGGGCACGGACGGTCCGACGCCAAGGCGGTCGCCTCCGCCATCCGCGAGGCGACGCGCTTCGTCGAGGCGGACGTGAACCGCCACATCCTCGGGGGACTCGAGGCCCACAAGGGGGCGGCGGCCTAGGGCGATGGGCCCGGCGGGGACCGAGCGCCGCCCGACGGGGGACGACGGGGCGGGGGCGACCTCTCCCCGGCAGGCCCTCCCTCCATGGTGACCGACCTCCGAGGGTGGGGGCTCCTCTTCCCGGGCCAGGGGGCGCAGGCCCCCGGGATGGGCAAGGCGTGGGCGGAGGCCTTCCCCGCGGCCCGCGAGATCCTCGAGCGCGCCGACCGGGTCCTCGGGCGGCCCCTCGCGAAGGCCTGCTTCGACGGGCCGGGTGAAGTGCTCGACCGCACCGACGTCGCCCAGCCCGCCCTCTTCGCCGTCGGCGCTGCCGTCGGGGCGCTCGCAGCGCGACCAGGCCGCGCGTAACCGGTCGGCGAAGATCCACCGCGAGCGCGACGAGCGGGAAGCCAAGCAGCGCG
>CBRGOK010000565.1:0-3019 GCA_967798035.1 uncultured bacterium | reverse complement strand
TTCTTCCGGGGAGCGCCCTTCAGGTTGAAGCCGCAGGTCGACCGGTTGCGGATCGCCAGGGGCTGGCCCGCCCGCAGGCCGAGGACATGCGGACGGATCATCCCTCCCCGGATCTCGAGCGCGACGGGATCCGAGGGAACCGAGAAGGTCCCGTTCGCCAGGGCGGGAGAGGAAGCCCGGACGAACACGACCGCGTTCCGCAGCGTGCCGTTCGGATTGACGATCAGGTCCTCGTGGGCGACCGCCTTCCCCGCATTCTCCGAGCCGCAGCTCAGACAGGAGGAGAAGTCGATGAGCCGCGGCCTCGGCGGGTCGCCGAGGAACTTGACCAGCCCGGAGAGCCGCGCGCCGGCGGAAGGCCGAGCCGAGCTCGCCGCTGGCTGGAGGACCGGCGCGAGGACGACGATCGTAACCACGGCCAGGGAGCCGAGTCGCACGCGCGCGCCTCCGTCGGGATCGTAGCGCGGGAGGGAGGGGCCCAGGCGGGGGCGCGAATCCACCGGGTTTCCACAGCCGCTCCGCAGCGGTTTCCCACAAAGGGCTCGAATCTTGGCAACCCTCGGGGAGTGCGGCGCTTGCGGCCACCTCTCCTTCTGACATAACACAACATAATCATCCTTATCGGACGTTGTGCGGATCGCTCTCCGGGGAGCGAGAACGGGCAGGAAGGCTCTCAGTCGGCGGCGCGAAGCCCCGCCGGAAGGAGGTCGCTCACGCGCAGGTCGCGCGGCGTCCCGGTCTCCGGGGAGAGCGTCCCGGCGAGGAGGTCCCCTTCGCGCAGGTGCGGCGCCAGGGCGGGGTCGACGCGGGCGTGGATCGGGTCCCCCAAGGACCCGTCGGCCGGATCGACGACGAGTTCTCCTGCGCCGGAAGCCGGGGCGAGGCGGACGAGGAAGCGGCTCGAGGCGCCAGGGGCCCGCCGGGCGGAGGAAGCATTGACGGCCCGGAAGGCGAAGGATCGGCGAAGGTCGGAATCGAGGGTCCGCAGGGCAGGCTCGCAGCGGCCGAAGGCGTCGATCCCCTGCTCGACCCTCCCCCACCGGAGGAACTCCTCGACGGCGGCGAGCGTCTGGAGGGCCTCCCGCTGGGCGGGGGGGCCGGGAGCGGGATGGAGAATCTCGAGGGCGAAGCGCCGCAGGTGCTCGGGCTCGAGGCGCTCGAGGAGGTCGAGGGGCGGGACGACCCGCTCGGAGAGGTAGCGGCCGAAGGAGCGAAGTCCCGCCTCCCGGGAAGAAGGTCCGGGGGAGGCCCCGCGGGAGCGTTCCCAGAGGTGCTCCTCGATGAGGGGCGCGAGGTTTCCGGCGGTCCCCTCGAGGGCGGGGTCGGGGGGCTCCTCCGCTTCGGGCACCCCCTCGAGGTCGAGGTCGCGCTCGAGCCGGGCGAACAGTTCATCCAGGTTCTCGCCCCGCGCGCGGCCGCGTTCGAACGCCTCGACGGCGGCGCAGGCATCACGGGGGGGGCGTTCGTCGTCTCGGCGACGGACGGGGGGAGTTGCGCCGGACTCGGAGACCTCCCGGCGGGCCTCCTCCCACAGCGCCCACAGCGCGGTACGCGCCCGGTCGAGGTCGACGCGGGTCTCGAACGCGAGCCGGTCTAGAAGCGGCCCGATCACCATCCCCGGTCGCGCGGCCTCGGCGAACATCCGCCGGAGATCCTCGACACCGAGCCCGAGGAGGCCGTCGGCACCGAGGAGCACGCGGAGCTCCGCCTCCGGCCCGTCCCCCCCTCCGGGCGGCGCGGGCCAGAGGAGCCGCTCGATCTCGCGCTGCGAGAGCCGCGCCGTCGGATCGGCCGCGTGCGCGCGGGCGAGGTCCGCCCCGAGGGCGTCGCGCAGCTCCTTGCTCCGGAAGCAGGCGACGGCCCCCGAGAGGAGGAACTCCTCCCCCTCGAGGCCGCCGGCGCCGGGGATCGGGAAGAGCCGCCCGACGAGGGTGTCGCCGACCTCGACGAGGGCCTGCGCCTGGTCCTCGCGGAGGGCGATCGTGCGGCCCCGCAGGAGGTCGGTCACCGTCATCCCGGACCCCGGCGCGATCGACTCGATCTCGAAGACCCCGAAGACGTTCTCCGCCATTCCCTCGACCATGTCGCGCAGGTGGACGGGGAGGTCCTCCGCCGAGCACCGCAGGAAGGTGAGGTAGGGGACCTCGCCGTAGCGCTCGCTCAGCCGCTCGAAGAGGAACCATTCGAGGAAGCGCGCCTCCGCGCCCCCCGACGGGGGGCTCGGAGCGCCGAAGTACTCCATCCGAGCGGGGGCGACTTCCTCGGAGAGGTCCTCGTCCTGCTCGAGGAAGGAGCGCAGGCTGCGGAGGCAGTTCTCGAGGAGGTCGCGCGCGGCGAGGCTCATCGGCGC
The DNA here is from genome assembly GCA_967798035.1 of uncultured bacterium. Classification (GTDB taxonomy): domain Bacteria; phylum Planctomycetota; class UBA1135; order UBA1135; family JAKEFM01; genus JAKEFM01. Next base: position 669 of record CBRGOK010000565.1, on the reverse strand, counting down.
CAATTCTCGGACGGGCGCCGGGCCGATTCAAAGGCTCGAACGGCGGGGGCTCAGATCGCGAAGCGGTCCCCCTCGGCCGCGAGCCAGGCCGGGCCCTTGAACTGCGCCCGGACCCGCCCCAGGACGTCGACGTCGTCGCACTCGGGATAGAAGTGCGTGAGGAGGAGGCGCCGCACGCCCGCCCCCTGCGCGAGCCGCCCCGCTTGGCTCGGCGTGAGGTGCCCCTCGACGGCCGCCTCCTCGGGGAAGGAGCACTCGCAGAGGAAGAGGCCGACGTCGCGGACGAGGGCGGCGACGTCGGGGTGCTCGGGGGTGTCCCCGCTGTAGGCGAAGGAGGCTCCCCCTTCGAAATCGAAGCGGTAGGCGAGGGCGTGGTCGGTGTGGTGGGTCTTCGCGACGCGCAGGAGGCATCCCCCGAGGGCGTGCTCCACCGGGCCCACCTCGCGCACGCTCGCCCCCGGGTCGCGGACCCACCCGCCGAACATCCCCTCCGCCGCCTTCAGGAGTCGAGCGGTCCCCTCCGGGCCGACGATCTCGAGGGGACCCGCGCCGGAGAGCCGGGGATTGCGTCGCGCGAAGAGGAGGGCGAGGAGGTCGAGGCAGTGGTCGGGGTGGAAGTGCGTCACGAAGATCCGCCGGATCTCCTCGAGCGCGAGGCCGCAGGGGGCG
>CBRGOK010000564.1:0-3023 GCA_967798035.1 uncultured bacterium | reverse complement strand
GAGACGCTCTGGCGGCCCAGATCCGCTCCGCTTCGCCGAGAGTCCGGGAGGACGCGGGCGAGGCGCTCTCGCGCCTCCCGCGTGTGCTCCTTCGGGGAGTCGCCCCCTCCCTGCTCGCCGAGGCGCTGGAGCGGGAAGTGGACCCGACGCCGTCGAGGGCGGCGATCCTCCGCGTGCTCGCGGCCCGGGCCGATGCGGGGGACCTCCCGGCGCTCCGTCGCGAGGTGGAGGAGGGACCCGAGGAACTCCTCCCCCTCCTCGCCGAGCCCCTCCGTTCGATCGAGGGGGGCGCGTCGACCCTCGCCCTCGCCTTCCGCGGGCTTCCGCGCACCCGGCGCCTGGCCGCGATCCGCCTGCTCGGAGAGGTCGGCGGCTCGTTTGCCCGGGAGATCCTGCGCGCCGTCCTTGCCGGATCGGACCCCGAGGCGCGCCTCGCGGCGATCGAGGCGATGGGCGCCTTCCCGGGGAACGGGGAGGATCTTCTCCTCGCCCTCTCGACCGGCGACGAGGCGGAGGCGCGCGCCGCCGTCCGCGCGATCCTCCTCGCGGGGAACGGCGAGGACCGGGCCCTCCTGCGGGCCCTGTCGGGGTCGGTCCCCGGCGCGGCGGAGGCGCTGGAGTCGGCCGCGGCCGACCCCTTCTCCCTCCTTCAGTCGAGGAACCGGTAGCGCAGGACCGCGAGGAAGGCGAGGAGCCCGTCGCGCCAGGTGATCTTCTTCCCCTCGTGGTAGGAGCGGCCGGCGTAGCCGATCGGGACCTCGTAGACGCGCACCTTGAGGCGCGACACCTTGGCGGTGATCTCGGGCTCGATCGCGAACCCCTCCGACCGCAGGCGCATCCGCTCGAGCACCCCCCGGCGGAAGACCTTGAACCCCGTCTCCATGTCCGTGAGGTTCAGGTTCGTCAGCATGTTCGAGAAGAGGGTGACGATGCGATTGCCGAGGTAGTGCCAGAAGAGGTGCACGCGCGTGTAGGGGCCGCCGAGGAACCGCGAGCCGAAGACGACGTCGGCCTTCCCCTCCACGAACGGGCGCAGCAGCACCGGGTAGTCGGCCGGGTCGTACTCGAGGTCGGCGTCCTGCACGAGGACGATCTCCCCGCTGGCGGCGGCGAAGCCGGTGCGCAGCGCCGCCCCCTTCCCGCGGTTGCGCTCGTGGCTGAGCACGCGCAGGTGCCCGTTCTTCGCCGCGAGTTCGCGGAGGGTCTCCGTCGTCCCGTCCGTGGAGCCGTCGTCGACGACGAGGATCTCCTTCTCGAAGGGCGTCGCCTCCACGCGGCGCAGGACCTCCGCGATCGTCGCGCGCTCGTTGTAGACCGGGACGACGACCGAGAGCTTCACGACCGCACTCTACGCGGGGGGAGAACCTCCGGCACCGCCGGGACTCGCGGGGAGGCGCGCGGGGCCGTCCCTAAGCGACGCCCCCGATGGGGGTTGCGCCTTGGGAAACCTCCTTCCCCGCCCGAGCCCACCTCCTCGGATGGACGGGAGTAGGTCAGGTTTTCCAGGGTCTCCCCTGGAGGAGGATCGCCATGCGCTTCGCGATCGCTCGCTCGCCGGAACGCGTCGCCAACTTCCTGGTACTCGCCCTCGCGTACGTCGTCCTCGCGGGGGTCTACTTCGGATCGGTGCTCCGCTAGCGGCTCACACCCCGCACATCTCGCGGAAGTTGCAGCGCGGGCACGCGCGCGGATAGCCGCTCATCGGGAATCGCTCGGGATCGAGCGGCGCCTCGTCGGGGTCGAAGTGGAGCTCTCGCATCGCGGCGAGGCTGCGCCGGATCTCTCCCCGCGCCCCCTCGAGATCCTCGTCGCGGATCGAGGTCGCCTCGAGCCGCCCCTCCCCGAGGTAGGCGAGCACCCCGCGCACGCGCGGGGGGTGCACGCCGAACTTCTCGCCCGCGTAGAGCGCGTAGACGGCGAGCTGGAGGGGGTCGCCCGCGCTCGGCCGCCCCGACTTCCAGTCGAGGAGGACGACGTCTTCCCCCTCCCGCAGCGCGAGGTCGGGGACCGCGTGGATCCGCCACCCTTCGAACGCGAAGCCGTCGCGCTCCTCGCAGAGGAGGACCGTCTCGGCCGGGGCCTCGCGCACGCGCGCGAGGGAGGGGAGGGAGAAGAAGTTGTCGAGGCAGCGCAGCGCCTTCGCTCGGATCCGGTCGGTCCGGCCCTTCGAGAGATCCCCCCCGTAGTGGTGCTCGTGGAGCCGCGCGTTGCGCTTGGGGTCCTCCTCCCAGCCGCCGGCCTTCGACTGGCGCCAGGTGCGCCGCATCTCCTCGAGCGTCCGCTCGACGACCTCCTCCCGCCCGGGGCTCCCCCCCTTCCTCCTCTCGAGGAAGTACCACTGCAGGCCCGCGTGGACCGCCGAGCCGGCGAGGATGTCGAGGTTCGTCAGCTGCTTGAGGAGGTAGGCGCGGCGGACCGGCCCGGGCGCGTCCCGCTCCCACCCGCGCCAGGAGCCGTAGTAGAGGTAGAAGTAGGCGCGCCGGCACTCCCCGAACGAGCGCGAACGGCTCGCGGACCAGGAGAGCTCGTGCCGGAGTTCGGCCACCGCGCGGAGGATACGGGGGAGGGACGACCGATCAACCGCGGACCGGGCGCATCAGCCGCCCCGTCGCGAGGAGCGTCCCGGCGGCGAGCGCCGCCCCCGCCAGGACGTCGACGGCGTAGTGGTAGCGGAGGTAGACCGTCGAGAATACGAGGAGGAGGGCGACGGGGCCGAGGAGGAGGAACGCCGGGCGGTGGAACCTCCAGGCGAGCGCGGCCACGAGGAGGGAGATCTCCGTGTGCCCGGAGGGGAAGCAGTCGCGCTTCACCGGCTCGACCCGGTCGATCCAGGCCCTCACCGCGGCCGCCGTCGCGACCCCCTCGAGCGGTGCCCCGTGCGGGAGGAACCTCTCGGGGCCCCGCGCGGGCACGAGGAAGTAGCCGAGGGAGGAGAGGAGGAACCCGAGCGCGACGGCCGTCAGCGAGAACTCGAAGGCGCGCAGGAAATCGCGCCTTGCCGCCTTCAGGTTCCCGCGCAGCAT
>CBRGOK010000563.1:0-3030 GCA_967798035.1 uncultured bacterium | reverse complement strand
TCGACGCGGTCGAGGTCGACTCCTCCTTCTACGCGATCCCGCCGCGTCGCAACCTCGAGCGATGGCGGGAGGTGACGCCCCCCGGGTTCGTCCTCGCCCTGAAGTTCCCCCAGTCGATCACGCACGAGAAGGGGCTCGCCGGCGCGGAGGCGGAGACCGAGGCGTTTCTCGAACGGGTGCGGATCCTCGGCGATCGGCTGGGCCCGCTGCTGATGCAATTGAGGCCTGGGTTCAAGGCGGAGAAGGCCGACGACTTCGCCCGCTTCCTCGAGCGGCTCCCTCGCGACCTCGCGATCGCGGCCGAGTTCCGCCACCGCTCCTGGTACCGGGAAGAGACCTACTCGCTGCTGCGGGAGCGCGGCGTAGCGCTCACGCTCACAGACCACGCCTCCGTGCCTCGGGTCGACGTGGCGACCGCACCCTTCGTCTACGTCCGGCTCCTCGGCAGCCACGATGCGCCGTGGGAGGACTTCTCCGAGGTCCGCGTCGACCGCGCGGAGGACCTCCGGACGTGGGCCGAGCGGTTGAAGACCCAGCTCGCCGCGGGCCGCAAGCTCTTCGTCTTCGCGAACAACCACTACCAGGGACACTCCCCGGCCACTGCTCGCGCGCTGCGCGAGCTGCTCGGGATCCCCGAGCCGAGCCTACCGTTCGTCGATCCCGCGCCACGCGGAGCCGAGGGCCCGGGACTCTTCGACGCCTAGTCTTCCCTCGTCGCCGGGGAGGGGATCGTCCCCGAGAGGACGGTCGTCGTGCCGTCGCGGACCTCGATCGCGCGGCCGTAGAGGTCGGGGAGGAATCCGACTTCGAAGGGGAGTGTCTGCCCCTTCTTCGTGTCGATCTTGAGCTTCCCCTTGACGAGGGTCCCGACCTGGGCGAGGGCGGCACCTTCCGTCGCCCCCTCGGCGACCCAGACCGTGTAGGTCGGACCGACGGGGAGCCCCTTCGCCTTCAGCTCGAACTTCGAGGTCCCCGCCTTCCCCTTCGACTGGAGCTTGACCAGGCCGACGGCATTCGGCGCCGGCGATCCCGGGGCGGCGGCGAGGGGACCCTGGAGGTTCACGTTGAGGAGATTGGGGACCGAGGGGAGGACGGCGAAGAGGACGGGAGTCGCGCCGTTCCTGATCTCCAGCCGCCGTCCGGCGAGCCGGTTCACGTCCGCGCCCCCGAGCTCCCCGATCGACCCGGTCGCCTCGAGGGCGAGGACCCAGGTGCCGGCGTTGGGGTTCAGCGGGACGAGGTCGCCGATGTCGACGAAGGTCCCCCTCGTCGCGCCCTCCTCGAGGAGGACGTCGTAGGTCCCGCCCGTGGGGTCGAGCTTCTTCACGGCCACGACGAAGACCTGGACGCTGTTCGAGATCGACATCGCGATCGAGCCGAAGGCGTCCGCATCCGGCTGGAGCAGGTCGCGCTGCAGGGAGATCTTCCCCTTGAGGCTCCCCCCCGAGGATCCTCCCCCTCCGCCCGGCGGCTCGCTCGGACCCGGCGCGCCGTAGTTGGGATTGACGATGAGCGGCGGAGTCGCCGCGTTCGCGATGGCCGGCCACCCGACGAGCTTGAAGTTCTGGTTCCCGCCCGGGTTGCTGCCGTCCTGCGCCACGAAGAGGCCGCCGGGGAACGCGCTCCCGAGGCCCCGGTTCGTCACGTCGATTCCGTCCGTCTCGGTGACCGCGTCGATGCCCGAGCCGGAGCCGATCTGGAAGGTGAGGAGGTAGTTGTGAGGCGCGGCGCGCTGGTACACGACGAAGGTGTTGTTCCCCTGGCTGGAGGCGAGGAGATAGCCCGCCCCGCCGGAGGAGTAGTAGATCGAGAGCCCCTCCACGTCCGCGGTCAGATGGCCGCCCCCTCCGGTCGTGTCGACAAGGAGGGGATTGCCGGTCGGATCCCCCGGCTCGGCGCCGTAGCGCCAGATGCCGACGTTCTCCTCGGAGACGAAGAACCAGCCGTTCTCGTCGTCGGCGACGCACCCTTCGCACGTGCCTCCGACGTCGAAGGTGCGGAGCAGTTGGGCGTCGACGCCTCCTCCGGCGGCCTCGAAGAGCCTGAACTGCTTCACGACGCCGTTCTCGGCGGTGCCGAAGAAGTAGTACTCCCCCGTGTCCTGGCTCCGGTACATGCAGCAGCCGTAGACCTGGAAGCCGAGCGCGATGTCGCGCGCGGCGACGTTCTGGAGCGTTCGCGTGATCGGGTCGACCGCGTAGACCGCGAGGAGATCGGCCGATCGCTCGCCGGAGGTGACGAGGGCGACCTGGGCGAGCCCCAGGGGGAAGCCGTAGCGGAGATCGACGTTGTTGAGCTCTCCGTCCGGGAGGAACTGGCGCTGGTCCCCCGAGAGGTCGTACACGGCGAGCCCCGCGTCCTTGTCGGTCCCGATCACGAGGCTCAGCCCCGGAACGTTCGGGTGGACCCAGATCGCCATGTCGTCGGCGGCGTCCCCGGTGTCGGGCACCGGGTCGGTCTCGACGCTTGCGCTCACGGTCGCGGTCTGGGCCCGACCGGCGGGGGCGACGGCCAGGAAGGCGGACAAGAGGAACGACGCCAGGGCGAACGGTCCCGGGGAATCGAAGGTCTGCTTCATCGGATCAACCCTCACAACGGATGCCTGGAACGCGAAATGGAACCGGCGACGGGATCCGCCCAGATCCACGTCGCCGGCGCGTCCGACCGCCGGGTCTCCGGGTCCCCTCGGCCCTCGGGCTCGGCTTCGAGCGCAGGTTACCTCCCCTCGAGTTCGGAGGCCAGCCCGGATCCCCGCCCGCGATCGGGCGCGAGCGGAGATCGCCGGGGGGCCGCGCAGGGTCCCGAGCCGTGCCGGTATCCTTGCCCCCTCGGAGACGAGCCCCATGCGCTACGCCGAGACCCCCCTCCTCGAACGCCTCGACCGCGACGAGGTCGTCGTCGGCGACGGGGCGATGGGGAGCCTCCTCTACGAGCGGGGGGTGCCGTTCACCGAGTGCTTCGAGGCGCTGTGCGTGCGCAAGCCCGACATCGTCCGGCAGATCCACGCCGACTACCTCGCGGCCGGCGCCC
>CBRGOK010000562.1:0-3042 GCA_967798035.1 uncultured bacterium | reverse complement strand
GCGCCTCTCCGACATCTCAATCCGCAAGCCCGTCTTCGCCTGGATGCTCATGTCGGCGCTCCTCGTCTTCGGGACGATCGGGGCCCGCCGCCTCGGCGTGAGCCAGATGCCCGACGTCGACTGGCCCCAGGTCACGGTGGAGCTGACCTTCGAGGGGGCAGCGCCGGAGGTGATGGAGACCGACGTCGTCGAGGTCGTCGAGGACGTCTGCATGGCGGTCGAGGGGATCCGGGAGATCCGCTCCTCCTCGAAGGAGGGGCGGGCGACCGTCACGATCGAGTTCGAGCTCGGCCGGGACATCGACGCCTCGCTCCAGGACGTCCAGACGAAGGTCGCCCAGGCCCAGCGCCGGCTCCCGCGCGAGATGGATCCGCCGGTCGTCACGAAGTCGAACCCCGAGGACCAGCCGATCCTCTGGGTCTCCCTCTCGGGCCCGCGCTCGCCCCAGGTCCTCGCCGACCTCGCGCGCTTCCTCGTGAAGGAGCGCCTCCAGACCGTCCCCGGCGTCGGGGAGGTGACGATGGGGGGGTACCGGGAGCGGAACGTCCGGGTCTGGCTCGACGGGGAACGGCTCGACGCCTACGGGCTCACGGTCGGGGAGGTGCTCGACGCGATCGGGCGCGAGCACGTCGAGCTCCCCTCCGGGCGGCTCGAGTCGGATGCCGGGGAGGTGAACGTCCGCACCCTCGGCGAGGCGATCGACCTGCGGCAGTTCCGCGAGGTCGTGCTCGCCGAGCGCGGGGGGGCCCGGGTCCGGCTCCGCGACGTCGCCGTGATCGAGGACGGCCTCGAGGACCGGCGCCGGATCGCCCGGACGAACGGCCAGCCCGGCCAGTCGCTCGGGATCAAGAAGCAGCGGGGGAGCAACGCCGTCGCGGTCGCCGACGGCGTGCGCGGCCGGCTCGCGGAGATCCAGCGGCTCCTCCCCGAGGACGTGAGCCTCGGCGTCAACTTCGACGGGACGGCCCCTGTGAAGGAGGCGATCCGCGAGATCGCCTTCACGATGATCCTCGCCGTCCTCCTCACGGGGCTCGTCTGCTGGCTCTTCCTCGGCTCGATCTCCTCGACGATCAACGTCCTCCTCGCCATCCCGACCTCCATCGTCGGCACCTTCGCCGCGATGTACTTCTGCGGGTTCACGTTCAACACCTTCACCCTCCTCGGCCTCTCCCTCGCCGTCGGCATCGTCGTCGACGACGCGATCATGGTGCTCGAGAACATCTTCCGGCACGCGCAGGCCGGGGAGGGGAGGATCAAGTCGGCGGTGGCGGGCGCGCGCGAGATCGCCTTCGCCGCGCTCGCGGCGACCGCGGCGATCGTCGCGATCTTCCTCCCGGTCGCCTTCATGAAGGGGATCATCGGCGCCTTCTTCTTCCAGTTCGGCGTCACCCTCTCCGTCTGCGTCCTCCTCTCCCTCCTCGAGGCGCTCACCCTCACCCCCTCGCGCTGCGCCCAGTTCCTCGCCCTCGGGGAGCGCCGCTCCCGCCTCGGCCGCCTCGTCGAGGCGGGGATGGAGGCCCTCGCCCGGGCCTACCGGGCCGTCCTCGTCCCGGTCCTCCGCCACCGCCTCAAGGTCCTCGCCGCGGGGGGCCTCCTCTTCGCCGCCTCCCTCGCGCTCCTCGGCGAGATGATGCGCGAGATGGTTCCGCCGCAGGACGTCGGGCGCTTCCTCGCCCGGATCCAGACCCCGGTCGGCTCCTCGGTCGACGCGACCGATCGGGCCCTGCGGCAGTGCGAGGCGAGTCTCGCGGGGCGGCCGGAGGTCGAGCGCCTCTCCGCCGCGGTCGGCGGGTTCGGCGGCGGGGGGGACGTGAACTCCGGGATCCTGTTCGTCACCCTCGTGCCGCGCGCGCGACGCGCGCTCTCCCTCCAGGAGTTCATGGGGGTGATGCGCGGCGAGTGGAGCGGGATCCCGGGGCTCCAGCGCGTCACCTTCGTCGACCTCTCGCTCCAGGGCTTCAGCGCGCAGCGGGGGGGTGCCCCGATCGAGTTCACCGTCCAGGGCCCGGAGTGGGAGACGCTCGCCTCCCTCGCCGGCGAGCTGATGAAGCGGATGGGGGAGAGCGGCCTCTTCCAGGACGTCGACACGGACTACCTCGTCGGGATGCCGGAGGTCCGCGTGATCCCGGACCGCGACCGCGCCGCGGCGATGGGGGTCAGCATGGAGGAGATCGGGCGCACGGTGAACGCCCTCGTCGGCGGCGTGCGCGCGGGCAAGTTCAAGGACCAGGGGAGGCGCTACGACGTGCGGGTCCGCCTCCTCGCGGGACAGCGGACGCGCCCGGAGGACATCTCCCGACTGCGGGTCCGGGGGGGGAGCGGGGAGCTTGTCCCCTTATCCACCCTCGTGCGCCTCGAGGAGCGGCCGAGCCTCCTCGCGATCACGCGCCGCGGCCGGGAGCGGGCGATCGGCGTCACCTCGAACGTGGCCCCCGGGTCCTCCCAGGCCGGGGCGATCGAGCGGGTGAAGACCCTCGCCGCCGAGGTCCTCCCCGAGGGGTACCACGTCTCCCTCTCCGGCAGCGCCCAGACGATGGAGGAGTCGTTCACGCAGCTCCTCTTCGCCCTCGGCCTCGGGGTCGTCGTCGCCTACATGATCCTCGCGAGCCAGTTCAACTCCTTCGCCCACCCCCTGACCGTCCTCGCCGCCCTCCCCTTCAGCCTCTCGGGCGCGCTCCTCGCGCTGCGCCTCGCCGGGCTCTCCCTCAACCTCTACTCCTTCATCGGGATCATCCTCCTGATGGGGATCGTGAAGAAGAACTCGATCCTCCTCGTCGATTTCGCGATCCAGCGCCGGCTCCTCGGCGAGGATCGCGACGCGGCGCTCCTCCACGCCTGCCCGGTCCGTCTGCGCCCGATCCTGATGACGAGCATCAGCACGATCGCCGGCGCCCTCCCCGCCGCGTTCGCCTCGGGGCCGGGGGGGGAGGTGCGCCAGCCGATGGCGGTGGCGGTCGTCGGAGGCGTCGCCGTCTCGACCTTCCTCACGCTCTTCGTCGTCCCGGCGCTCTACAGCGTCCTCGACAGCCTGACCCGGCGCGT
>CBRGOK010000561.1:0-3043 GCA_967798035.1 uncultured bacterium | reverse complement strand
TGTTCGGGTGATGGGTGCCCGCGGGCGGCGACGGGGCCGCGGCGACCTACGGCGCCGCGGCCGCCCCTCTCCCTTTCGAGATTCGGGAGACGCGATCAGGAAAGGCCGAATGGGAGCGAGGGTCCTCCGGGCTGTGGCGACCGCTCTCCTCCTCGCCGAGGCGGCCGGCGCCCAGGTTGCGGCGCCCAACGGCCACTGGGAGCCCTACTTCCTCGACACCGGCTTCGTCTCGAATCTCGGTTCCGCTCCCGCCGTCGTCTTCCAGCAGCTCGTCACGCTCGCGCCCGCTGTCCCGTGGATCCGGGTGACCTTCACCCTCGCGAACCTGCCGAAGGGGAGCGCGGTGCGGGTGACCTCCCTCCTCGACGGCGAGCAGCAGGTCCTCGACGGGGTGCGACTGCAGCAGTGGTCCCTCGGGACGGCCTACCTCAACGGATCCTCCGTTCTCGTCGAGCTCGTCGCGGGCGCCGGGACCGCGGCGAACCAGCTCCGGATCGACCAGCTCTGGGTCGCAGACCCCCCGTCCAACGGCGCCCCCCCGCCGACTGTGTGCGGGGGGATCGACGACCGGGTCCCCGCGAACCACCCGGCGGTGGGCCGCCTCCTGACGGCCGGGGTCGGAGGCGGGTGCACCGGCTGGATCCTCGACAACCTGGTCGGAGCGAGCGACCGGTGCCACCTTTCGGCGGGAGACTGCTTCCCGGGCTCGGCGGTCCTCCAGTTCGACGTCCCCGCCTCGACGGCGGGCTGCGCTCTCGTCCATCCGCCCGCCTCGCAGCAGTTCGCCGTCGACTCCGGCTCCCTCGCCTTCCTCGCCGGCGGGATCGGGAACGACTACGCCGTCTTCCGGTGCCACTCGAATCCGACGACCGGGCTGACGACCTTCCAGGAGCAGGGCGCGGCGCTGGCGTTCGCCGCGACGACGCCCGCCCCCGGCACGACGGTGCGCGTGACCGGATTCGGCACCGACGGCACGGACGCCCCCGGCGCGGGGGGGGGGAGCGGCAACTGCAACTGTGCCGTCGCCGCCGGCACCGGCTCGCGCAACCAGGTCCAGCAGACGTCCACGGGTTCGCTCCTCGGCTCCCCGGGGACGCAGCTCGACTACCAGGTCGACGTCTGCGGAGGCACGGCGGGCGCGCCCGTGATCGAGGACTCGAGCGGCCTCGCCGTCGGGATCCACACGCACGGGGGGTGCGCGGACCCCGTGGGGTCGACCGCGAACCACGGGACGGCGCCGACGAACCCCGGCCTCGCCGCCGCCATCTCCGTCTCCTGCGTCCCCGGTCCCGGGAACGACGAGTGCGCGGGGGCGATTCCGCTCGCGACCGGACTCAACACCGGGTTCTCGAACTTCGGGTCGAGCCTCTCCTCCGCCCCCTGGTCGTGCGGGCCCGGAGGGAGCGACGTCTGGTTCACCTACACGGCGACCTGCACCGGGCCGGCGACGATCTCGCTATGCGGCCCGGGCTTCGCGACCTTCGACGCCATGATCCAGGTCTTCTCGGGGGGGTGCGGCGGCCTCCTCCCGCTCGCCTGCAGCGACGACGTCTGCGGCGCCGTCCCGCAGGTCCTCCTCGCCGTCACGGCGGGGACGACCTACCGGCTACGCGTCGGCGGGTACAGCGGATCGCAGGGAAGCTTCGACCTCCTCGTCCTGTGCGGCCTCCCGGGTCCGGGGAACGACGAGTGCGTCGGGGCGACGCCGATCTTCGACGGCGTGAACACGGTCCGGACGAACGGCGGGGCGACCCTGTCGGCCCCCGCCTGGACCTGCGGGCCGGGCGCGAGCGACGTCTGGCACGCCTACACCGCCACCTGCTCCGGGACGACGCTCTTCACCCTCTGCCCGCCGGGATCGACGTCCTACGACACGGTCCTCTCGGTCTACGGGGGCTCCTGCGGCTCCCTCTCGCTGCTCGGCTGCAACGACGACTCCTCCTGCGGGCTCCCCTCGACGGTCACGGTCGCGACGGTGGCGGGGACCACCTACCTCCTGCGCGTCGGGGGAACGTCCGGCGCGACCGGGAGCTACCGCCTCGCCGTCTCGAACACCTGCGAGTGCGCTGTCTTCGCGGAGAACTTCGGCACGGGGGGGCTCGGCGCCTACGCCGAGACCGACGCGTCGGGCAACCCCGCCTCGACCCTGTGGCACGGGGAGGCCTCCTGCAACGGCGCGGTCCCGATCCCCGCGACGATGGGGGCGAACGCCGCCGCGTACAACCGGGGGGACTTCGGGGTCTTCAACTACGCGACGGGTCCGTTCCCCAACGCGGGGGCGATCGAGTCGCCGGTGATCCCCGCCCTGCCGAGCCCGAACCTCCTCCTCTCCTTCGAGTACGCGAAGGAGACGGAGGGAGGCGGGATCGGCGGCTTCGACCAGTGTTTCGTCGAGGCGCGGCCGGTCGGGGGCCCCAGGTCGTCGTATCTCCAGATCCGCGGCAATTACCCCTGCCCGGCCACGACGACCGCGAGCGTCCTCCTCACCGGGATCACGAACGACTGGCAGCACCGCTTCCGCTTCGACACCGTCGACGGGGCCTCGAACGCCTTCCAGGGATGGTGGATCGACAACGTGAAGGCGAGGACGGGAGGCGCCTTCTCGACCCGGGCGACCGCGTGCGGCGCGCCTTCCCCGACCCTGACGGCGACCGGTCTCCCCGCGCTCGGGGGGTCGGTCGCCTTCGTCCTGGGAGGGGTCACGGGAGCGCCCCTCCTCTGGGTCGGCCTGCCCGCCTCCGTCCCGCTGTGCGCGCCCGGCGCCTGCCTCCTCGGCGCCAGCCTGAACATCGTGCTACCGGTCGACTCGATCGCCTTCGACATCCCCTGCGACCCGACCCTCGCCGGGGGCGCCGCCTCCGTCCAGGGGGCGAACCTCTTCGGGCCGGGCGGCTGCCTCCTCCCGCTCCCCTTCTCGGTCAGCGACACGATCGACATCTCGCTCGGGTAGGCGGCGGGGCTCCCTACAATCGGCCCCGTGCGGTCGCGCCGACCGGTTGCGCTCCTCTCCTTCCTCCCGCTCCTCCCCCTCCCCCTCCCCCTC
>CBRGOK010000560.1:0-3062 GCA_967798035.1 uncultured bacterium | reverse complement strand
GCCGCTCGACCGAGGCGGAGGCCATCCCCCCTCGCAGGGCGAGGGCGGCCTCGGCGGCCGCGATCCCGGTCCGCAACGCCACCGTCACGCCGCATCCGACGATCGGGTCGACCCCTCCCGTCGCGTCCCCGACGAGGAACGACCGGCCTTCCGCGACCGCGCGAGGGCGCGGAAGCCCGAGCGTCCGCCCCTGCGGCGCGGTCAGGGTCGCGCCGAGCTGGGCTGCCGCCGCCGGATGCCGTTCGAGAGCCCGGCGCGCGAGGTCCTCCGGACCCCTCGCTCCCGAGGGCGCTCGGGAGAAGAGGAACGCCGCGTTGACGATCCCTCCGGGAAGAGGTGTGAGGTAGACCTCGACCTCTCCACCGAGGTGGATCTCGACCGACTCGAGCGGGCGCGTCTCCTCGTAGCGCGCGCGGAGGCCGAAACGGCGAGGCGCCCCCCCCTCCCGAAGCCCCTCGAGGGCCCGTCCTCCCCCGCCGTCGGCGACGGCCAGCGCGTCCGCGGCAAGAGCGTGCCCGTCCTCGGCCCGGACCTCGAATCGCCCATTCCGTTCCGCGCGGGCGGCGGAACGGACCCGGAGGATCTTCGGCTCCCGCGACAGCGCGCCGTCGAGCGAGCGGAGGAGCTCGGGTCGAGGGATCGCGACCGCGGGAGCGGGAAGGGGCACCTCGAGTAGCGGCTCGCCTCCGAGGAAGAAGCGCAGCGACCGGAACGCCCGGCCCCGGGCGAGGAGGTCCTGGAGACCGAGCGACGCGAGCGACGCGGCCCCTTCCGGCATCATCCCCTCGCCGCACGGCCGATCGTCCGCCTCGGGACGCGGGTCGAGGAGCGCCACTCGCAAGCCTCCCCGCGCCGCCGCGAGCGCGCAGGCGCAGCCGCCGGGCCCGGCCCCGATCACGGCCAGGTCGAATTCGGACCGCGACTCCCTCACCGCGCTTTGCGCGACGCCTGCGTCCAGCGCTCCGGCTCGACCGCCCAGTCCGGCAGGGTCCCCTGCTCCGGCTCGCCGAGCCGCATCCGAACCCGTCTCCGTCCCTCCGGACTAGCCGTCGTCAACGCGACGCGGTCCGGGATCCCCTGCACGGAGCCCAGCGCGGTCCGGACCGCCGAGGGGAGGCCCGGGAATGCGGCGAGCAGGGGTGCGAACCGTTCCGTCCCTTCGAGCCCCTCGAGCAGGACCCATTCCTCTCCGCCGAGCAGGACGCGGACGACCTTCCCCTCGCGCTCGACCTCCGCTTCCCCCTCGGGAGGGGCGAAACGGAGGGACCGTTCGAGGTCGGGGAGCGCCTCGCCGCCGGTCCCCGCGGGCCGCGAAGAAGCTGCGCCACGGTCCGACCCGAGCCTCTCGCGGACGGGGCGGAACGCGTCCTCCGCGGTCGCTGGAGGTGGAACCCCCGCGGCGGATCCCGGCAGGAACGCGACGACGCCGTCGGGGGAACCGACCCACCACCCGCCGGGGCGTTCCCAGAGAAGACGGTCGCCCGCCGACCAGAGTCGCGTCGTCTCCCTCTTTCCGCCCTCGGACCCCTCGCCCATCTCGGCCCGCTCCCGGGTCTCGATCGAGCGGACGACGGCGGAGAGGTCCTCGGCGGGCACCCGCCGGAACGCGAGGTCGAACCAGACCCGCACCTCGTCGGCGGTCTTTACCAGGAGCACGCGCGGAGGCTTGATCCCGTGCTCGCTCATCTTGAAGCGGATCTCGCCGACGGCGCGGAAGCCCTCCGGCAGCGGCTCGATCCGCGCCGCGGCCACGCGCTCCTTCTCGACGCCGCGGACCGTGAACCGGCCGCGGAGCTTGAGATCCCCCCTCCACCCGTCGAGCCATCCCTCGGCGCCATCCAGCGCGAAGGTGATCCTCGGGTGGTGGGTCGACTCGAGGAGCTCCTTCATGTCCTCGTCGCGCCCCTTGCTCCCGCTGTCGAGGGAGTCGGTCTCGATCCAGATGGTCCCCCCCGCGAGCGCCGAGAGGGAGGAGGGATCGACCCTCGCCTCCCCGCCGAACCGGCCCGCCTTCGCGGTGAAGTCGTGGAGGCTGGAGGAGCCGTCGAATCCGATCGAGCTGGAGGCCGGATCAATCGCGTACCGGCCGAACCCGAGACGGACCTCGTCGGCGAGGAGCGCGAGGGCGAAGGCGAGGGGATTCAACGGATTCTCCGGAGGCGCGGCAGGAACCGCCCCTTCCCTGCCATCGCCTCGGCGTATCCCGGCACCCTCCCGAGGAGCGCTTCCTCCCGCCGGATTCGTTGCGCGAGGAGCGGAAGGTGGAGGGCGTTGAGGAGGACCATGGAGATCCACGCGCCGCCGGCGGCCGGGACGGCGAGGAACTCGAGGAGGATGGCGAGGTAGTTCGGGTGGCGGATCCAGCGGTACGGCCCCCCCGAGACGACCCCGAGCCCCGGATCGACGATGGCTCGCGCGTTCCAGGCGCGCCCGAGCGAGGAGATCGCCCAGTAGCGCACCCCCTGCGCGGCGAGGTAGACGGCGAGGGCGACCGCGAAGAGCCCGACCGGGGCGCCCTGCCCGCGCATGGAAACCTCCACCGCGGGAAGGGCGATCAGGCCCGTGTGCACCGCGACCATCGCGCCGAAGTGTCGCGCGTCGTTCGCCGCCGTCGCCCCCGCGCCCGTCCGCGCGAGATTCCGCCGGGAGTGCGCCAGCTCCGCGAGGCGCTGCAGGGCGACGGCGCCGAGGAGCGCCGCGAACGGGGCGGGAAACCCCTCCGCGCTCACGCCGTCTCCCAGGAGAGGAGCGCCATCTCCGCGGACAGCCCCGGACCGAACGCGACCACCAGCGCCTCCTTCCCCGGCGCCGGCCGGGCGCCCCCGGCGAAGGCGAGATCGAGGACGGTGAGGATCGAGGCGGAGGAGAGGTTTCCGTACCGGCGCAGCGCCTCGCGAGAGAACTGCAGGGCGTCCTCGGAGAGGCCGAAGAGCGCGCCGTAGACCTCCAGGACGCGCCGTCCGCCGGGGTGGAGGAGGTGCAGACCGACGTCCTCCACGGTCCGCCCGTTCTTCGAGAGAAAACTCTCGATGGCGGGGCGAAGTCCTCGGCGGAGGATCTCC
>CBRGOK010000559.1:0-3070 GCA_967798035.1 uncultured bacterium | reverse complement strand
GCTCGACTGGCGCGACCCGGGTCTCTCCCGCCCCCTCTCGGTCTCCCCGTTCGGGGTCCCGAGGAACGGGGACGGCCCCGACCGCCCGATGCCGTACCTCACGGGAGGGAACATGGCCTTCCCGCGCGCGCGCCTGCTCGAGGCCGGCGGATTCGACGAGAACTACCCCTTCCACCTCGAGGACGCCGACCTGTGCCTGCGCCTCCAGGAGCGCGGGCGCCTCGTCTACTGCCGGGGGGCGCTCGTCCTCCAGGACTCCGAGGGGAGCGCGGCGCACCGGAGGCCCGAGGTCGTGATCCGCTCGGCCTCCTACTTCGCCTTCCGCCACGCGCGCGGGGTCCGCCGATTCCTCCTCCCGGTCGTTCCCCTCTTCCACGCGCTCGCGCGCCTGCGCCGGCCCGCCGCCGGGGCGGGCCTCCCCCGGCACGCGCTCCGCTGCCTACGGGGGGCGGCCCTCGGCTACTCGAGCGCCTTCGCCACCCCGAGACTCCCCCTCGCGCCGTGAAGCTCCGGGTGGCGGTCGACGCGCGTGCGCTCGAGAGCCCCGCGAGCGGGGTCGGCCGGGTCCTGCGGGAACTCCTCGCGGCGGCGCGCCGCGTCGATCCGGAGGTCTCGTGGGACCTGCGTACCCCCCCCCGATGGATGGGGAAGGGATCCCTCGCCCGGTTCGCGCCCCTCCCCCTCGACCGGTTCGGGGAGCGACCCGACGTCCTCCTCGCCCCCGCGAACCTCCCCCCGATCCTCTCCCGCGTGCCCGTCGTCCTCGTCGTCCACGACCTCACGTTCCGGACTCGACCGCGGGAGCACACCCGCGCCTTCGCCGCGGGGATGCGGCTCGTCTTCGGCCCGGGCCTCCGCGGCGTCGAGGCGGTCCAGGTCCCCTCGCTCGCCACCCGGCGCGACCTGCTCCGGTTCCATCCCGGCGTCGGGGATCGGACGCGGGTCGTCCCGTACGGGGTGGCGGCGGGGTTCTCGCCGCATCCGGCCCCCGGCGAACGCGAGCGGCTCCGCGCCCGCCACGACCTGCCGAAGGAGTTCGCCCTCGCGGTCGGAGTCCGCGAGCCCCGGAAGAACCTCCTCCTCCTCGCCCGGGTCTTCCACTCCCGGCCCCTCCCCCCGCTCGTCCTCGCCGGCCCCTCCGGCTGGGGAGGAGCCTCTCCCCCTGTCTCCGAGCGGATCCTCCCGATCGGGGAGGTCGGGGACGAGGAGCTCGCCGCGCTCTACCGGCAGGCGTCCTTCCTCGCGTTCCCGAGCCTGGAGGAGGGCTTCGGCCTCCCTCCCCTCGAGGCGATGGCGTGCGGCTGCCCGGTCCTCGCCTCGGACCGGGGGGCGATCCCCGAGGTCGTGGGCGAGGCGGGGCTCCTCGTGGAGCCGACCGAGGCGGCGCTCGGGGAGGCGGCGGCGAGACTCGCGGAAGACGCGGGGCTGCGGGCGCGCCTGCGCGAGGCGGGCCTCGCGCGGGCGCGGGGCTTCACGTGGGAGCGATGCGCGCGGGAAACGCTCGCGACGCTGTGCTGGGCCGCCACTCCTCGATCGCTGCGCGGAGCCTTCCCCCGAGAATCCCCGGACCGAACCGCGCCTCGAACGCCCGCCGGTTCGCCGCGCCCATCGGCGCGAGCCGCCCCGGTTCCCTGAGGAGGCCCGCGAGGGCCTGCGCGAGGGCCCGGGCGTCCTCCCGCGGCACGAAGACCACGCCGGCGATCCCGGCGAGGAGGCGCCGCGCGGCCCGGGATTCCCCGGTGACGACGGCCCGGCCGGAGGCGAGGCCGTCGTAGACCTTGCACGGGACGACGCGGTCCGCCTTCGGGCCCGCGCCGAACACGCCGAGGACGAGGTCGCTCCCGGCGTGGAGATCGGCGAGCGCGTCCCTCCCGACCGGACCGGGAAAGACTCGGGCGCGAGGGAGGCGGGCCGCTCGGTCGCGATCCTCCGGAGCCCCGCCGACGAACGTGAGGTCGATCCCCGCGCCGTCGCGTTCGAGCCGATCGAGGGCGTCGAGGAGGGTTGCGACGCCGTGGAACGGGATCCCCGTTCCCACGAAGAGGGCGCGAAGGCGGGGCGGCTGCGGGCTCAGGGGCCGGGAGGGGAGGTCGGAGCCGACCGGGATCTCGCAGATCCGGTCCTCCCTCGCGCCGTACCGGTCCGCGAAGAGCCGGCCCGTCTCCTGCGTGTCGACGAGGAGGAGGTCTCCGCACCGGACGGCGAGCCGGTCGAGGAAGGCGAGCCCCCTCGCCCGCAGGGTTCCGGGCGCGACCGCGCGGCGGTCCTCGACGGCCGCCTCGTGGAGGGAGAGGAAGGCGTCCACCACGACCGGGATCCGACCCCCGGCTCTCAGGAGGGGCCGGGCGAGCCGCCGGGCGATCCAGGGGTCGAGGGTCCCTCCGTAGGGGACGAGGATCGCGTCCGCCCCGACGGGGCGAAGCCAGCCGCGCGCGAGCAGCCGGGCGAGGGCGAGGAGGCCGAGGGTTCCCTCCCGGATCGCCGCGCCGGCCCCGGAGAGGGCGCGCGCCCGGCTCCCTCCGCCGCGCCGGGCGGGAGCGGTCCTCTCGAGGACCTCGACCCCCGCCGCGCGGAGGGCTTCGCGCAGGAGCCGGGGACGCGGGAGGGTCGGAAGGTCGGGGGCCGTCGAGAGGAGGAGGACCTTCACCGCCTCTCGTCGGCGGCCTCGCTCCGCTCGAAGCGCAGCGCGGCGATCTGCTCCGAGATGAGGCCGAGGGCGAGCATGATCGCGGCGAGCGTGAACATCAGCACGCTCATGTTCGTGAAGCGCCCCTGCGTCCAGTAGGTGTGGAGGTAGTTCGCGAGGCCCCCCGCCGCGATCGCCGCCGACATCGGAACGAAGACGCGCAGCGGGGCGAAGACGGTCGCCACCTTGAGGAGGATCAGGAGGAACTTCCCGCCGTCGGCGAGGGGCCGGACGTGGCTCGCTCCGCCGTCCCGCGCGGACTCGATCCGCACGAAGGCGACGGAGAGCCCGGCGCGCAGGAAGGCGAGGGTGCTCGTCGTCGGGTAGGAGAACTCGTTCGGCAGGAGGTAGAGGAAGCGCCGGAAGGCCTCCGTCCGGGCGGCG
>CBRGOK010000558.1:0-3072 GCA_967798035.1 uncultured bacterium | reverse complement strand
AGGTCTGCGGGAGGAGCATGCTCCAGTGGGTCCTCGACGCGGTCCTCGACCTCAAGCCCTCCCCGACGATCGTCGTCGTCGGCCACGGGCGCGAGGAGGTCGAGCGCTCGCTCGCCGGGAAGTTCCCCGTCGAGTTCGCGGAGCAGGACGAGCCCCTCGGCACCGCGCACGCGGTGGCCGCCGCGCAGTCTCGGCTGAAGGGCTTCGACGGGAAGGTCCTCGTCCTCTACGGGGACACTCCGGCGCTGCGGACGGAATCGCTGCGGGACCTGGTCTCGGCCTGCCCGAAGGGGGGGGTCTCCTTCCTCGTCGCCGAGATCGACGACCCCGCCTCCTACGGGCGGATCGTGCGCGACGCGGCCGGCCGGTTCGTCGGGATCAAGGAGGAGCGCGACGCGAGCGCGTCCGAGCGGGCGATCCGCGAGGTGAACCTCGGCGCGTACGCGTTCGACGGGCCGCGGCTCTTCACGGAGCTGGCGGGGATCCTCGCGGCACCCCGGAAGAACGAGAAGTCGGAGTACTACCTGACCGACGTCGTCGGCCGCTTCGAGAAGGCCGACGTCGAAGTCGCCATCCGCCGGACGACCGACCCCGACGCCTGGCTCGGGATCAATTCGCCCCGCGATCTGGCCCGGGTGCGCCGGGTCCTCCAGGACCGCATCCTCGCCCGCCACCTCTCCCGGGGGGTGAAGATCGTCGACCCCGCGACGACCTACGTCGACTGGGACGTCGACATCGGGGAGGGGACGGTCCTCTACCCCTGCACGGTGGTCGGTCGGGGCGCGCGGATTGGACCGAACTGCGAGGTCGGGCCCTTCGCCCACCTCCGGGCGGACGCAATCCTGCGCGAGGGGGTGATCGTCGGGAACTACGTCGAGGTGAAGAAGGCGGTCCTCGGGGCCGGCGCGAAGGCCCGCCACCTCACCTACCTCGGGGACGCCGAGGTCGGCGCGGGCGCGAACGTCGGCGCCGGCACGATCACGGCGAACTGGGACGGGCGCACGAAGCACAAGACGACGATCGAGGAGGGGGCGTTCGTCGGGAGCGGGACGGTCTTCGTCGCCCCCGCGACGCTCGGGAAGGGGGCGCGGACGGGGGCCGGGGCGATCGTGACGAGGGGGACGCGGGTGCCCGACGGCGAGACCTGGGTCGGCGTCCCGGCGCGGCCGCTCCCCCAGAAGGGGACGAAGGGCGGGAACTCCTCGAAGGAGGGCGCGCGGCCGGGAGCGGGGGACCCCTCGCGCTCCGGGGCGCTCGCCCCCGGGAAGGGCGACGATGGCGTCCGCGGGTGAACTGAAGATCTTCTCGGGGAGCGCGCACCCCGAGCTCGCCCGGTCGATCTGCGAGCACCTCGGCATCGGGCTCGGCAACGCCATCGTCGGGCGCTTCCCCGACGGGGAGATCGAGGTCAAGGTCGACGAGGACGTCCGGGGCCGCGACGTCTTCCTCGTCCAGCCGACCTGCCCCCCGGTGAACGAGAACCTGATGGAGCTCCTGATCCTCGCCGACTGCCTGCGGCGCGCGTCGGCCGACCGGATCACGGCCGTGATCCCCTACTTCGGCTACGCCCGCAAGGACCGCAAGGACGAGGGGCGGGTCCCGATCACCGCGAAGCTCGTCGCGAACCTGATCACCCAGTCGGGGGTCGAGCGGGTCCTCGCCGTCGACCTCCACGCGGCCCAGATCCAGGGCTTCTTCGACATCCCGGTCGACCACCTCTACGCCAAGCCCGTTCTTGTCGCCCCGCTGCGGAAGCTCGGGCTGCGCGACGTCGTCGTCGTCTCCCCCGACGTCGGAGGGATCAAGGTCGCGCGGGCCTACTGCAAGGAGCTCGGCGCCGACCTCGCGATCGTCGACAAGCGCCGGATCAATCCCGAGGAGGCGGAGGTCGAGGCGGTCATCGGGGAGGTCGGGGGGAAGAACGCGATCCTCGTCGACGACATGATCTCGACGGGGGGGACGATCGCCGAGGCGGTGCGGATCCTGAAGAACTTCGGGGCCGCCTCCGTCTTCGTGGCGGCGACCCACCCCGTCTTCTGCGGCAAGGCGCGCACGCGCCTGGACGCCGCCCCGATCGAGAGGATCTTCGTCACCGACACGATCCCGCTGCGCCCGGAGCGCTCGGCCCCGGCCCGGACGCAGGTCGTCTCCATCGCGCCGCTCCTCGCGCGCGCGATCCGGAGCATCCACCGGGCCGAGTCCGTCAGCCGGCTGTTCGAAGAGGTGAATGTCTCATGACCGACCCTTCCAGGTCAGGGGCCACGCCGCGGGCCAAGCCGGGCGCCGCCTCGGCGACGCTCGCCGCCTCCC
Source organism: uncultured bacterium (assembly GCA_967798035.1). Lineage (GTDB taxonomy): Bacteria > Planctomycetota > UBA1135 > UBA1135 > JAKEFM01 > JAKEFM01. The sequence continues at coordinate 762 of CBRGOK010000558.1, read as the reverse complement.
CCCGGACGACGATGGGCTCGCGCGCGGCGCGACGGGAGCGGAGGGACGGGAGCGTCCCGGCCGTCGTCTACGGCGCGGGCAAGCCCACCGCCCACGTCGCCGTGAAGCGCGAGGCCCTCGAGGGGGTGCTCCGCGAGGGCCGGAGGGTCGTCACCCTCGAGGTCGACGGCGCCTCCGAGAGCGTCCTCCTGCAGGAGGTCGTCCACGACCCGATCGAGGACGACCCGACCCACGTCGACTTCCTCCGGATCTCCGAGAAGACCCTCGTCAAGGTCAGGGTCCGGCTCGACTTCATCGGCCACCCGAAGGGGGTGACGGCGGGGGGGGAGTTCATCCACACGCTCGCCGAGGTCGAGGTCGAGTGCCTCCCGAGCGACATCCCCTCGTCGGTCCCCGTCAAGGTCGCCCACCTCGAGATCGGCAACTCGATCGCCGTGAAGGACCTCGAGATCCCCCCCGGCGTGAAGGTCCTGAACGAGCCCGCCACGACCGTGTGCATCGTGCGCGTCCACCACGAGGAGGAGGCGCCGGCGCCCGCGGCCCCGGAGGTGGCGGCGGCGGAGCCCGAGCGGATCGGCCGCAAGCCGGCCGAGGAGGAGGCGGAGGCCGCCCCCGAGGGGGCGAAGCCCGAGGCCAAGCCCAAGAAGGAGAAGGAGAAGGAGTAGGGGGGGAGGGCAGCCCCCGGGCCCCCGCCGGGTTCCTTGCGCGGCGGGCGCTCGCCGGTAGACTGCTCCGCCCCGCTTCCCCGGCGGGCGAGGGCCC
>CBRGOK010000557.1:0-3073 GCA_967798035.1 uncultured bacterium | reverse complement strand
CGGACTGGGCGGAGTAGCCCTCCTCACCGCAGGAGCCCCTCCTCCCGGACGTACGCGGCCACGGCCTCCGCGACGGCGGCGTGGCCGCGGGCGTTCCAGTGCCCGTCTCGGGGGAACGTGACCCCCGCCGTCTCCCCGGCGCGATTCAGCGCGCCGGAGACGTCGAGCCGCCGAAGGCGCACCCCATCCTCGAACGGCTCGTCGAGCCAGGGCTCGCCGTCCGCCAGGACGAGGAGGGTCGCGCCCGCCTCTCTCGCGGCCCCGTCCATCCGGCGCAGCAGCCGCTGGACGAGCCTTCGCCCTTCCGGGATCTCGGCCGGCCCCGGCGGGGACGACACGGCCTCGAGGAGATGGCGCTTGATGGAGCGGAACAGGAACGAATGGCGCTCCCAGAACGGGAAGGGAACGGGGACATTCGTGAGCTCCAGGTCGTCCCCGACGAGGCGGAACCGCGGCTTCCCCTTTCCGTACGCGGTCGAGGAGAGGACCTCCTCGATGTCGTTCCGCCAGTACATGAGGAGCACGAGCCGCGGCTTCCGGGCGAGCCTCTCCTGCTCGAACAGGAGGAGTTCCTGGTCGGTCGCGTATCCGCTCACGCCGAGGTTCGAGACCTCCGCCCCGAGGAGCGGCCCGAGCTGGGCGCAGAAGGTCTCCCCTCCCTCCACTCCCCAGCCGAAGGTGACGGAGTCTCCGAGTGCGAGGATCCGGGGTCCCCCGCTCCCCGCCGCGGACCCCGGCGCCGTCCGGAACCCCCGCTCGTCGATCCGGATCTCCACGTCGAACTCCTCGCTCCGGTGCCGCACGACCGCCCCTGGCCGGTACCGCCAGCCGAGGAGGTCGTCGTGGAGGACGTAGTGGGGGTTCGACGTCGGCCCGTAGCCGCGGGAGCGCCACAGGCGCCACGCCCCCTCGCCGAGGAGGAGGGATCCCGCGGTGGCGGCGAGGGCGAGGAGGGTCCTCCTCCGCAGGAGTGGCCCGGCCATTCCCGTCACTCGGCGAGGAACGCCTCGATCTCGGCGCTCCGCTCCCGGGCGTCCATCTCCCCCAGCTCGACCAGCCGCGCGAGATAGTCGGGCTGGAACATCAGGAGGGAGAGGAGGTCGTTCGAGCGGGTCTGCTTCGTCCCGAGGCCCCGCGTCATGAACCGGAAGGCCGAGGGGAGGCGCGGCTCGTACTCGTTGGCGAGGAGGCCGAGGTCCCGGGAGGGGCGGAGCATCAGGAGACGCACCGGCCGCATCCCCATCCGTCGCTCCTCGGGCATCCGCTCGATCAGCCGGTTCACCCGCTCGAGGGAGAGCGCGTCCGCGTCGAAGAGGTCGAGGAAGATCGAGTTCAGGAGGACGCCGACGATCTGGGCGGGGGGAGGGTATCCCAGGATCGCGGGGCGATCCGCCTCCTCGAACGTCCGCGCGTAGCGCGTCGAGATGGCGATGATCCTCTCCGCCCCGAGGTGGATCGCCGGCGAGAAGGGGCTCGTCAGCCGGATCCCGCCGTCGCCGTACCACGCCCCGTCGATCTGTACCGCCGGGAAGAGGATGGGGAGCGCTGCCGAGGCCATGACATGCGCGACGGTGAGGGTGCAGGCGCGGCTCCGCCGGTGCGCCCTCTCCCAGTCCGTCACGTGCTCCCCCTGGATCCACGTGATCGACTGCCCCGTCGAGTAGGACGAGGTGGTGATCGCCACCGCCTCGAGCCTCCCGCTCCTGAGGTTCGCCCCGATCCCCGGCAGCCCGCCTCCGTCGCTCCCGAGCATCTCCTCGAGGAACCGCCCCAGCGGCGTCGTGTCGAGGAAAGCGTGCGACCGGGAGAGCCGGATGAGCCCCCCGGAGACCAGCCGCAGCCCGAGCTGCAGGACGTTTCGCGCGAGGGGGACCCGCCCGACGTGGAAGACCTGGTCGGGGGTCAGCGCAGCCCAGACCTTCGTCAGGCGCTCGACCTTCTCCCCGAACCGCTCCGGTCGTGCGGCGAGGTACGCCGCGTTGATGCCGCCGGCCGAGACGCCCGTGAGGATCGGGATCGCGACGTCGGGCCGCTTCTCCGCGAGATGGCGGAGGAAGCCCACCTGGTAGGCGGCCCGAGCGCCTCCGCCGCTCATGACGAGGGCGAGCCCTCCGCTGTTCCCGCTCATCGTTCCCGGGGTGCCGGGTATTGGAAGGGATGCGGGATCCGGATTCGAGGGGGGCGTCAGGGCCCCGCGGCCTGGATCCCGCGCTCGGCGAGCCACGCCTCGAAGAGCCTCTTCTCCGCCCTCGGCTCCGAGGTCGTCGGGACCACCTCCGCGTGATAGCGACGGAACGCCTCGGTGAAGCCCCGCGGGTCCCGGTCGAACCACTCCCCGGCCTTCGACGTCCCCCGGATCAATCTCTCGAACCGGAGCTTCGCGACGAGGAGGGCCGTCAGTCGCAGCCCGTCGGGGTCGGCGGCGGCGAGCGCTTCCGTCAGCGCGGGCGGGAGATCGGGGTCCTCCCTCGCCTTCTCGAGGAGGGGGACCGGATCGCGCGAGACGAGGGCGTCCGCGATCCAGACTTCGAACCGGCGATGGGCCTCGGTCGAGTCCAACCCCTCACCCGGCCGTTCGTCGAACGCGCGCGAGCTCCTCGCGCAGAAGCGGCACGTCCCCCTCCCCCACCGTCCCCTCCATCCTCTCCAGCGTCACGCCCCGCAGGTTCGGGCACCGCGGCGCGGTCCGCTCGAGGAGCCCCCACACCTCCTCCGGGACCGGCGTGTCGTGGCTGTCGAGCCGCATCACGCGCCTCGAAGGGAGCCACTCCGCCTCGCTCGCACTTCCTCCCGAGACGTGGATCTCGATCACGCGGGAGAGATCGAGGCGTTCGAGCCAGGCCTCCGCGTCGAACCCCAGGTTCACCGCGTTCGTGTAGAGGTTGTGGAGGTCGAGGAGGAGGTGCGTCCGGGGCTTCTCGAGGATCCGCGCGAAGAAGGCGGGCTCCTCGAGCGGTTTCCCGAGGAGGTAGTAGAAGGCGGAGTTCTCGAAGCCGACGTCGGGGACGATGTCCTGCAAGGTGGCGAGGCGATCCCGCACCGCCGCCGCGGCCTCCATCGTCATCGGCAGCGG
>CBRGOK010000556.1:0-3085 GCA_967798035.1 uncultured bacterium | reverse complement strand
CCTCACGACCATCCGAATGAGGCGGACCCCCTGACATGCGACCTGCATTCATCTTCATTGTCGTTGGAATCCTTGCTTCGGCTGCGATTCACGCGCAGCAGGCGCCTGCCTCGCCTGCGGGCGAGTACGAAACGTACGCGACCTTCCCGACCTCCGGAGGGGGGCTGGGGGTCCTTCCCATCCCGCTCCCGGATTCTTCCGCGGTGGGCGGAGTGTCGCTCGCGTTCCAGGCTGCCGTTCCGGGTCCGGGCGGCGGGTTCGCGTTCACGAACGGCCTCGTCGCGACCTTCGGCTACTGATCCTCCTGGCTGCCAAGTCGGCAGGAGAGTCGGCGTGCCCGGAGAGGGCCGCCGCCCAAGTCCAGACATCCCAGGGCATTGCGGGACGGCACGAGGGTTGACCTTCTGCAGCTCGAAGCGACATGAACCTCGAGAAGCTCACGATCAAGGCGCGCGAGGCACTCCAGGCCGCGCAGCAGTCCGCCGAGTCGAGCGGCCACCAGGCCCTCGAGCCTGAGCATCTGCTCTTCGGCCTCCTCTCGCAGGACGACGGGATCGTCGTTCCGCTCCTGAAGAAGATCGGGGCCGACGCGGAAGCGCTCCGCGCGAAGGCGGCCCTCCTCCTCGAGAAGTTTCCCCGGGTCGACGGGACGAGCGGCGTCTATCTCGGTCCGGCCGCCAAGGAGGTCCTCGACGACGCCTTCGCGCGGGCCGCCAAGGCGCTGGACGAGTACGTCTCGAGCGAGCACCTCCTCCTCGCCCTCGCGGCGCGGCGCAAGTCCCCCGCGGGCGACGCCCTGCGCGCCGCGGGAGCGACCGAGGACGCGATCCTCGCGGCCCTGAAGGAGATCCGCGGCGGCCAGCGCGTCACGGACCCGAACCCCGAGGACAAGTACCGGGCCCTCGAGCGCTTCGCCCGCGACCTCACCGAGACCGCACGTCGGGGCAAGCTCGACCCCGTCGTCGGCCGCGACGAGGAGATCCGCCGCGTCATGCAGGTCCTCTCCCGCCGGACGAAGAACAACCCGGTGCTGATCGGCGAGCCGGGCGTGGGGAAGACCGCGATCGTCGAGGGGCTCGCGCGCCGGATCGTCGAGGGGGACGTCCCCGAGGGGTTGAAGAACAAGCGGGTGATGGCCCTCGACATGGGCGCCCTCGTCGCGGGCTCGAAGTACCGCGGCGAGATCGAGGACCGCCTGAAGGCGGTGCTCCGCGAGGTGACCGAGTCCGAGGGGGGGATCGTCCTCTTCATCGACGAGATGCACACCCTCGTCGGGGCGGGCGGCGCGGAGGGGGCGGTCGACGCGGCGAACCTCCTCAAGCCGGCGCTCGCCCGAGGGGAGCTGCGATGCATCGGGGCGACGACGCTCGACGAGTACCGCAAGCACGTCGAGAAGGACCCGGCCCTCGAGCGGAGGTTCCAGCCCGTCCTCGTCGGGGAGCCCTCCGTCGAGGACACGATCGCGATCCTGCGGGGGTTGAAGGAGCGCTACGAGGTCCACCACGGCGTCCGCATCCAGGACTCCGCCCTCGTCGCCGCGGCGGCGCTCTCCTCCCGCTACATCGCGGACCGATTCCTCCCGGACAAGGCGATCGACCTCGTCGACGAGGCGGCCTCGAGGCTCCGGATCGAGATCGACTCGATGCCTGCCGAGCTCGACGCCGTCGAGCGGCGGATCCGCCAGCTCGAGATCGAGCGCGAAGGGCTGCGCCGGGAGAAGGACGAGGCCTCCCGGGAGCGCCTCGGCCGGCTCGAGAAGGAACTCGCCGACCTCGGCGAGGAGCGCAAGCGTCTGCGCGCCCACTGGGAGGCGGAGAAGGAGGCGATCGGGCGGATCCGGGAGGGGAAGAAGCGGATCGACGCGCTCCGCGGCGAGGCCGAGCAGAGGGAGCGGAAGGGGGACCTCGAGGGGGTCGCCCGCATCCGGTACGGGGATCTCCCCGCGGTCGAGAAGGAGGTCGCCGCCGCGAACGAGCGGCTGCGAGCGATCCAGAAGGACCTCCGCATGCTCAAGGAGGAGGTCGAGGAGGAGGAGGTCGCCGAGGTCGTCTCGAAGTGGACCGGCGTGCCGGTCTCCCGTCTCCTCGAGGGGGAGAAGGAGAAGCTCCTCCGGATGGAGGAGCGCCTGAAGGAGCGGGTCGTCGGCCAGGACGCGGCGGTCGAGGCGGTGAGCCACGCCGTGCGCCGCTCCCGGTCGGGCCTCTCCGATCCCAACCGCCCCATCGGCTCCTTCCTCTTCGTCGGCCCGACCGGCGTCGGCAAGACGGAGCTCGCGCGCGCGCTCGCCGCCTTCCTCTTCGACGACGAGAAGGCGATGGTCCGGATCGACATGTCCGAGTACCAGGAGAAGCACAGCGTCGCCCGCCTCATCGGCGCCCCGCCGGGCTACGTCGGGTTCGAGGAGGGGGGGCAGCTGACCGAGGCCGTCCGCCGCCGCCCCTACGCCGTCGTCCTCTTCGACGAGGTCGAGAAGGCCCACCCCGAGGTCTTCAACGCCCTCCTCCAGGTCCTCGACGACGGGCGACTGACCGACGGGCAGGGGCGGACGGTCGACTTCCGCAACGCCCTCCTGATCCTGACGAGCAACCTCGGCTCCGCCGAGATGCGCGAGCACCCCTCCTCCTCGGACGCCGAGGCCGCGCGGCGCTACCTCGAGGTCGTGCGGGGCTTCTTCCGGCCCGAGTTCCTGAACCGGGTCGACGAGATCGTCGTCTTCCGCCCCCTCTCGACGAGGGAACTGCGGCGAATCGTCGAGATCCAGATCGCGCGCCTCGGGAAGCTCCTCGGGGAGAAGCGGATCGCCCTCGAGGCGACCGAGGCGGCCCGGGAGCGCGTGGCGAAGGAGGGGTACGACCCCGTCTTTGGCGCGCGGCCCCTGAAGCGCGTGATCCAGAACCGGATCGCGAACGAGATCGCGACGCGGATGCTCGAGGGGAGGATCCGCGAGGGACAGACGGTCGTCGTCGACGCCGTCGCGGACGGATTCACCTTCACCGTGCGCGAGGCCGCCGCGCCGGCGAAGGGGAAGGAGCGGCGCGCGTCGCGCGCCGGCGGGGGCCCGGAGCCCTAGTGGGGGCCGCCGAGG
>CBRGOK010000555.1:0-3095 GCA_967798035.1 uncultured bacterium | reverse complement strand
GGGGTCGTGGGTCGTCGTCACGCCGTACGCGAGGTTCGCGAGGTACTTCCAGGGACGCTGGGGGAGGACGTCGAGCGTCGAGTAGTGGAGGTGTGCGTGCTCGTCGAAGAGGCCGGGGATCACGGTCTTCCCGGCGAGGTCGACGACCTTCGCCCCGGGAGGGACCTCGACGGCGGAGGACGCGCCGACGGCGCGGATCCGGTCTCCCTCGACGAGGATCGTCCCCCGCTCGACCACCTCCTCCCCGCGCATCGTGACGAGCCGCGCCCCGGCGTACGCGACGAGGCCCGAGGGGCGCGCGCGCGGCAGCTCGAGGAGGATCTCGATCGCCTCGGACGCGGGGGGCTTCCGCTTCTCCTCCTTCTTGGGGGGCTCGGGCTTCTCCCCGGCGGCGGGGAACGCCTTCTCGAGGGGGAGGCGCCGGTACGTCGGGCCGAGGATCCAGGTCAAGGTCCGGCCGCCCTCCGCCCACCCGACCCACTCGCCTCCCGCCTCCGAGAGCCTCGCGACGGGGAGCGCGGGGTCCTCCGCCGCCACCTCGACCGGCTCCTTGCCGACCTCCGAGGGGAGGGCCGTGACGTGGACCTCGTGCTGCTCCTGGAACGCGACCCATCGCCCGTCGGGCGAGAGGGCGGCCTCCTCGACCTTCGCCCAGCGCAGGTGGGCCCGCCGGTCCGTCCCGTCGAGGCGGACGGAGACGAGCGTGGTCTTCGGTACCTCGAAGGGCTTGCCGGGATCCTCGTCGTCGAGGAAGAAGATCCGCTCGCCGTCAGCGGAGAACTGCGGCCGGGACATGCGGCGATTCGTGCCCCGGTTCCGGATCCCGATCACGAACCGGCTGGGCCCTCCCGCCGCCTCCGCCCAGTGCACCTCGTGCCACAGCTCCTCCGCCGGATCGTGGCCGCGAAACGTCGCTCCGCTCCCCTTGAGGAAGACGAGGCGCTTCCCGTCCGCGGAGAAGGACGGGTTCGCGTACTGGGCCGCCACCTGCGTCACCTGCCGCGGCGTCCCGAGGCCTCCCTCGCCGAAGGGCGCGACCCAGACCTGCCCGCCTCCCCTGTCCTTCCACGTGACGAAGGCGAGGCGCTTCCCGTCCGGCGAGAAGGCGGGGGCGTACTCGAACTCCTCGAGCGAGGTGAGGCGCCTCGGCGCGCCCGAGGGGAGGTCCATCGCGTAGAGGTGCCCCACGGCGGAGAAGACGAGGCGCCGGCCGTCCGGGGACTCGACCGGCCAGCGGAGGATCCTCGCCCGGACCTTCTCCCCCCCCAGCCGGCGCGGGAACCGGAGGGCCTCCGTCACCGTCTGGTCGACCGCCGCACGGAACGGGATCGGCCGGCGCTCCCGGGTCGTGGCGTCGATCCTCCAGATCCGCCCCTCCGCCGTCGCGACGATCGACTTCCCGTCCGGCGTCCAGTCGAAGCCGGGGAAGACGCCGTGGAACGCGAACCCCTCCTGGTTGTCCCGCTCGACCTCCTCCGTGAGCGGCCAGGTCCGGCCCGAGTCGAGGTCCATCAGGGAGAGGACGGTCTTCGCCCGTACCCGCCGGACGAAGGCGAGCGTCTTCCCGTCGGGGGAGAGGGTCGGGCGGGCCGTCCCCCCGAACTCCCCCGCGATCGGGAGAGTCTGGCCCGTGCGCCGGTCGAGGCGCTTCAGCTGCCAGATCCCCTCGTTCACGTCCCGGTCGTACTTGTAGCGGGCGTCCCGCGCCGAGAAGTAGAGGAAGCGGCCGTCGCGGGAGAACTCCGGGTCGGCGGCGTCGGGCTGCTCCTCCTTCTTCGTCAGGCGGACCCCAGCCCCTCCCTTCCGGTGCCACATCCACAGCTCGACCGTGCCGAGCGAGGAGGTGTCCGTGAGGCGCTTGCGGGCGACGAGCCAGTCCCCGTCCGGCGACCAGCAGGGGGAGTTGACCGTGGCCTCCTTCTCCGCGCTCACCCGGCGGGCCTCCTTCCCCTCGAGGTCGCAGACCCATAGCGCCTCGATCCCCTCCCGGTCGCTCGCGAACGCGATCGCCGTCCCGTCGGGGGAGAAGCGCGGCTGGACGTCGTAGGCGGGGCCGCTCGTGATCGCCCGCGCCTCGCCCCCCTCGATCGGGAGGAGGTAGAGGTCCCCGAGGAGGGAGAAGACGAGCCGCTTCCCGTCCGGGTGGACGTCGAGGGCGATCCAGGTCCCCTCGTCCGTCTCGAACGAGATCCTCCTCGTCGGGCCGTGCGCTTCCTCGATCTTCCAGGGCTTTTCCTCGGCCGGCTGGCTCGTCGCCGGCAAGGAGGCCTGCGCGGGGCACGGCGGGGCAAGGAGGAGGGCGAGGATCATCGCGACGGACTCCTTCCGGGCCGCTCTCGGCCTCGCGGAGGCGCGGAACTGTACGGTTCCCCGCGCGGCGGAGAAACGGCAGGCCGGCCGAGACTCCCGGACCCCGGCCATCCGCTCCCGGGGGATCTATGATTCCCGCGCACCGCTGCGCGACGACCTGCGGAGGTAGCGCGGACCGGAGGTGCGAGGGGGATGCGCTCTGCGCTAGCCTTGCCGAGCCTCCCCGGATCCGATGCTCCCGACCCTCCTCGCCCTCCTCCTCCAGGCCTCCCCCCCGGCGACGCAAGCCGAGACCTCCGTCCTCGCCCTCGTCGGGGCGACGGTCTTCGACGGGACGGGGGGACCTCCGATCCCCGACGCGACGGTCCTCGTCGCGGGGTCCCGGCTCCGCGCGGTGGGCCCGCGCGGGGAGGTGGACGTCCCCGCCGGCGCGCAGGTCGAGGAGATCGCCGGGAAGTTCGTCCTCCCGGGCCTGATCGACGGCCACGTCCACTTCTTCCAGTCGGGCGGCCTGTACGCCCGTCCCGACTTCCTCGAGGTCCCCGACCACCCCTACGCGAAGACCGTCGCGTCGATCCGGGAGAAGCCCGCCCCCTACCTCACCGCCTACCTACGCGCCGGGGTCACCTCGGTCGTCGACGTCGGAGGGTTCTCCTGGATCTTCGACCTCCGCGAACGCTCCGAGGACGACCCCGGATCCCCGCGGATCGCCGCGAGCGGACCGCTCCTCGGCACCTACGTCGCGCCGAAGCTCCAGATCGACGGGGAGCCGATCTGGGACCTCC
>CBRGOK010000554.1:0-3097 GCA_967798035.1 uncultured bacterium | reverse complement strand
GGCGGACTCCGAGCGCCTCAGCCGCGTCAGCGAGAACCTCAATCGGACGCTTCGTGTCTGCCGGCGGGCGCGAACGGGCCTCGAGCGTGGCGAAGCCGTGCCCGGACTCACTTCGGGGGAAACCGCGATGAAACACGAGGAGCCGAACGACTCTGTCCGCCGTCCCGATGCCCCGGCGCCCGATCCGCGCCCGATGACGTTCCGGGACTACGTGGAGCTCTCTAGTCTCGAGGAGTTCCGCCGATTCCGGCGCCTGCCGCCCGTGCGGCTGGAGGACGTCCGGACGGTGAACCTCGAGACGCTGCTCCAGCGCCTCCTCGGGGCCTGAGCCCGGGCGGGGGCTACCGCCCCCAGTCGCGCAGGTACCGGAAGTCCCAGTGGAGGGTCCGGTTGGAGACCTTCGGGATCAGGGGAGGCCGGCGCTTGAACTGGGAGTCGCGGATCCGCGCGGCGACGCGCCGGACGAGCGCCCGGGGGAATCCCTCCGCGACGCACTCCGCCTCCGAGTAGCGCCGGTCGACGAGCGCGTTGAGGAGGGCGTCGACCCGGGTGTAGGAGAAGCCGAGCTCCTTCTCCGCGCTCTGTCCGGGCCAGAGGTCGGGACTCGGGGGCCGGCGGAGGATCTCCTCGGGGACGCCGAGGTGCGCGCCGAGCGCGAGGACCTGGGTCTTGTAGAGGTCGCCGATCGGGTTGAGGGCGCTCGCGCAGTCCCCGTGGAGGGTCGTGTAGCCGAGGAGCCACTCCGACTTGTCGCTCGTCCCGAGGACCAGGCTCCGCCAGGCGGCCGAGAGGTCGTAGAGGACCGCCATCCGGCAGCGCGCGAGGACGTTCCCCCGACGGACCCGGCTCGCGCCGCGGGCGCGGGCGAGGTAGCCGTCCGCCATCGGGGTGATGTCGATCTCGACCGTCCGCAGGCGCAGCTGCCGGGCGAGGCCGCGGGCGAGGCGCACGCTCTCCGGGGCAGAGTGCCGGTAGGGGAGGAGGGCCGCGAGGACATTGCGGCCGCCGAAGGCGCGCGCGGCGAGCGCGGCGGTGACCGCGGAGTCCACCCCGCCGGACAGGCCGAGGACCGCGCGCCGGAAGCCGAACTTCCCCGCCTCCTCACGGAGAAACCCCGCGAGGAGGCGGGCCGCGAGAGGCGCGTCAAGGGGGAGCGTCACGTTCGGTCCGGATCGCACGATCGATCTCGCGGAGAGTGAGGAGGGCCTTCTCGTCCCTCCTCAGCGGGGTCAGCGTGCGGCTCCGCCGGAGCGCCCCGTCCTCGATCCGGGCGAGCACGATCTCCTCGGCGTCGCCCGCCTGGGCGAGCACCCTCCCGAACGGGGAGAGGACCTTCGAGCCCCCCCAGAAGTAGGCCCCGTCCTCGAAGCCGGTCCGGTTGCAGAAGAGGGAATGGACGGTGAAGGCGAGCGCCTGCGCCTCGAGCAGCGCGTTCCAGACGCGGGCCGTCGCGACCTCCCCGTCCGTCCCCGCGACGCCCCGCCCGGGGGAGGCCGCCATGCAGAGGATCGCGTCGGCCCCCCGGAGGAAGTGGAGGTAGGAGGAGGAGAGATGCCAGAGGTCCTCGCACACGAGGAGGCCGAGCGTGCCGAGCCTCGAGCGCACCGGCTCGAAGCGGTCGCCCGGGGCGAAGTGCCGCCCCTCCTCGAACATCCCGTAGTCGGGGAGGTAGACCTTGCGGTGGACGGAGAGGAGGGCGCCTCCCTCGAAGAAGAAGGCGGAATTGAAGAACCGGTGGTCCGCGGATTCCTCCACGGCGCCGACCGCGATCGAGGCCCGTCGCGAGAGCCGCGCGAGCCCCGAGAGCCTCCGATCCCCCGCGCGCAGCGCGACGTCCGGCACGAGGTCGCGCAGGTGGTAGCCGGTCAGCGAGAGCTCCGGGAAGACGACCAGGTGCGCTCCTTTCCCGATCGCCTTCCGCGCCGACTCCTCGTGACGCTTCAGGTTCTCGTCCAGATCTCCGAGGACGGGGCGGTTCTGGACGAGGGCGGCGAGGTAGTCCATCCGGCGAGGGGGCGGATTGTAGTGGAGGGAAAAAACACGCGGGCCGCCCCGCGGGAGAAACGAAAAGGGCCGGACATCCGCGTCCGGCCCATCCGGTTCAAAAGGGTTTAGGATCTGGAATCAGAGGTGATGGGAAATGTGGGTGTGATGGAAGGTTCCAAGAAAAAGTAAGCCTAATGAAGGAAAGAAGACCCAGACCCTAAACCTTTGTTCACGCTCGATCACTATATCCGTGGCTCGAAGGGCGGTTTAGCAAGCATTTTTCTAGTAGCCCCTAACGGGCGAAAGGTAAAGGGTTTAGTAGGAGCGCGCCCCGCCGGTGGGGGTGGACCCCGGAGACCCCCCCCTCCAGGGAGGTCCTGCGCCCCGCCCATTAGGCTCGCGCGCCGGCCGCCTCGAGGACGGCGTCCACGATCCGGTCCGGATCGATCCCCTCCGCCTCCGCCTCGAAGTTGAGGATGAGCCGATGGCGGAGGGCGGGGACGGCGAGCTGCTTCAGATCCTCGAAGCTCGCGTGGTACCGGCGGCGGAGGAGGCCCCGGGCCTTCGCGCAGAGGACCATCGCCTGGGCTCCGCGCGGACTCGACCCGAATCGCAGGGACTTCCGCACCGGCTCCGGGGCCTCGGGGGTGGAAGGGGAGGAGAGGGTCACCGCGAGGGCCGCGAAGCGCTTCAGGTGCTCCGCGACGGGGACCTCCCGGACGAGCTGCCGGAGCCTCAGGATGTCGGCCCGCCCGAGGACCGGCTCGACCGAGGCGGGATCCCCTCCCGTCGTGGCGTCGAGGATCCGGACGAGGTGGTCGACCGTGGGGGGGGCGATCCGGAGCTTCAGGAGGAAGCGGTCGAGCTGGGCCTCGGGGAGGGGGAAGGTCCCCTCCATCTCGATCGGATTCTGCGTCGCGAAGACGAGAAAGGGCTCCTCGAGGGGATGGCGCGTGCCGGCGACGGTGACCGCGGACTCCTGCATCGCCTCGAGCAGGGCGGACTGAGTCTTCGGCGTGGCCCGGTTGATCTCGTCGGCGAGGACGACAGTCGCGAAGCCGGGCCCCTCCTGGAACCGGAAGCCCCGGTTCCCCCGCTCGTCCCCGACGAG
>CBRGOK010000553.1:0-3099 GCA_967798035.1 uncultured bacterium | reverse complement strand
AGAAGCTCTCCCTCGAGCGGGGTGAATCCGCCCGCCGGATCCTCGACGACTACGGGGTCGACCTCGAGGCGAGCGCGAGGGAGTTCGTCCCCGACTCCGCGTTCGACGCCGCCCGCGTCGAGTCGGAGATCGGGGAGACCCGCGCGAAGATCGAGCGCTTCGGCCCGGTGAACCTCGAGGCGGTCCGCGAGCTCGAGGAGGCCGAGGCCCGGCACGGGGAGCTCTCCGCGCAGAAGGCCGACCTCGAGGGGGCGCGCACCTCGCTCCGCGAGGGGGTGCGCCGGCTCGACGTCGAGAGCCGCGAGCGGTTCGAGGAGACCTTCAAGGCGGTGCAGGAGAACTTCTCCACGGTCTTCCGCCAGCTCTTCCGCGGCGGGAAGGCCGAGGTCTCCCTCGAGGAGGGGGTCGACCTCCTCGAGGCGGGGATCTCGATCGTCGCGCGGCCGCCGGGCAAGGAGCTGCGCTCGATCGAGCTCCTCTCCGGAGGGGAGCGCACCCTCACGGCGATCGCCCTGCTCTTCGCCCTCTTCCGAGCGAAGCCCTCCCCCTTCTGCCTCCTCGACGAGGTCGACGCGGCCCTCGACGACGCGAACGTCGAGCGCTTCCTCGGCCTCCTGCGCGAGTACACCGCCGACACCCAGTTCCTCCTCGTCACCCACAACCGCCGCTCGATGGCCGACTGCGCGACCCTCTTCGGCGTCACGATGGAGGAGAACGGCGTGAGCAAGGTCGTCGCCGTCGAGCTCGAGGAGGCCGAGCGCTTCGCGGAGGAGAACCCTCCAGCGGCGGAGCTCGTCCCGGCTCCGCCAGCGGCGGGCGCGGCCGAGCGGCCGCCCGCCGTTTCCGCGTCCTCCTCGCCCTCGACGTGAGCGGGCGCCGCTAGCGGCGCGGCACGACCCGCCAGGCGCGGAAGGGCTCCCGCGTGACCGGCTCGAGGGTCGCCCCCTCGCGGACGAGGTCGAGGAAGCGCTCCCAGGTCGCGCGGTCGGCCGCTCCCGGGGGCCCGTCTTGGTCGATCCAGACCGCCTCGCCTCCCGAGCGTGCGACCAGGGGCTCCGCGAACCGGCGCAGGAGTTCCTCCCGCGTTTCCGGAGGCTCCGCGAAGAACCAGGCGGGGGTGGCCACCGATAGCCCTGTGTAGCGGCGGGCGAGGGAGAGGTTCACCGAGTTGACGCTCACGAACCAGCCCCGTTCGGCCGTCCCGAGTCGGGCGGCCTCGACCCACGCGAACGGCTCGGGACCGAGGGAGGGGAGGAGACCCCTGGCGACTCCGTGCCAGCCCTGGAGGCACAGGGCTGCGACGAGGAGGGCGGTCCGGAGTCCTCGTGTCCGGGGAAGGGGAACGACTCCCTCCGCGGGGCTCTCCGCGAGGGACGCCGCCCCCACGGCTAGGGCGGGGTAGACGGGGAGGAGATAGCCTCCCTCCTCGACGAACTCCCACGCCGCCCCGAGCGCGGCGTAGACGAGGACCCACAGGGTCAGAGGGAGCGCCCACCTCTCCCGGCGATGGAGCCCGCGAAGCAGGCCCGCGGTTCCGAGGATCGAGAGGAGGCCGGACGGGAGGAGGAGCGCGTCGAGGACAAAGGCGAGCGGACCCTCGACATCCTCGGCCCGGCCCGGAGCCCAGACGAGGAGTCGGAGAGCAGCGTGGACCGGCGTCGAGAAGAGGCGGGGGGGAGGGGAGAGGAGGAAGTCGAGGAGGGAGACCCCGAGGACGAAGCCGCAGGCGCCGAGGATCCCCGGGAGGAGGACCCGCCGGAACCAGGAACCCCACCCTTCCTTCCCGAGACGATGTCCGAGCCCGAGGAGGAACGGTACCGAGAGCGCGCCCGTCGCGTGGGTGACGACCACGGCTCCGATCGCGGAGGCCGCGCGCCAGGCCCCGGTTCCCCGGAGGGCGAACCCCGCGACCCCGGCGAAGGCCAGGGCCATGGCGCCCGCGTGCGCGGAGTGGACCTCGATCTGGCGCGAGAAGAAGAGGGAAGCGGGCGCGAGGCCGACGAGTGCGGCTCCGAAGGTCCCGGCCTCGACGCCGAAACCGAGCCGCCTAAGGGCGAGGTAGGTTCCCGCGACGGAGAGGGCACCCCCGACGGCGCAGAGGAGGCGGAGAACCGTCTCGGGCCTCATCCCCGTCGAGACCTCGATCAGAGCCGCCGGGGGAAGGAGGCCCGGGTGCGGCGCGGCGAACCGCCGGCGGACGAGGCCCTCCACGATCGCGATCCCGTCCCCGTAGAGCGCCGTCGAAGGGGCGAGCGCGAGGGCCAGGGCGAGAGCGGCGGAGACGACGAGGAGGCAGGATCGCTCCCAGCGGGAAAGGGCCGGACGGGGAGGGCCTTCCCGGCTCTGGCCGAGGGCCCGTCCGCTCACCGCGGGAGGACCCTCCAGAGGTGAAGAGGAGGGCGCCCGACCTCGCGCAGCTCGCCCTGCTCCCGCATTCGATCGAGGAGCCGCTCGAACTCCGGATGTCCGGCGTATTCCCCGGGCATGTCCCCGTCGAAGTAGACCTTCCGGCCGGCCTTCGCGAGGCGCAGGGCCTCGGCCGCGACCGCGTCCATGGCGGGCCGGCGGTCCGCCGGCTGGAAGGCCACGATCGTGGAGAGGTGCACCACCTCGAGGCCGGCGTAGCGGCGGGCGAGGGAGCCGTGGGCCGGATCGAGGGTGGCGAAGGACCCCTCGTGGCGCGTCTCCTCCCGCAGCGCCTCGACCCACTCGAACGGGTCCGGGCCTCGGCTCGGGAGGAATCCCCGCGCGACCCCGAACGCTCCCTGGCCGACGACGAGGAGGGAGAGGGCGCCCGCCGGAACCCAGCGCCGGGCGACCCCGACCCGACCGGCGCGCACGAGGAACGAACGCGCCAGTTCCGCGGCGCCGGCGGCGAGCGCAGGGTAGATCGGCATGAGGTAGCCCCCCCGCTCGGCGAAACCGTTCCAGGTCCAGAAGGCGAGGTAGACGAGGGTCCACGCGAGGAGCGGGGCGCCGAGCGCCGGTGCGCGCAGGAAGAGGCAGACCAGTCCCACGAGCCCGGCCGCGGAGAGGAGTCCTGCGGGCAGGAGGAGCGCCTGGACGGTGTAGGCGCCCCCCCCCTCGGAACCCGAGCCG
>CBRGOK010000552.1:0-3106 GCA_967798035.1 uncultured bacterium | reverse complement strand
CGAGGGTGGAACGAGCGCTGGAAGGTCCCCCGGGTCGTCGCCGCTTCCGAGTCGGCCTTCTTCCGCGAGGTCGAGCGGAAGTTCGGCGACCGCCTCCCCGTCGCCCGGGGGAGCGGCGGGGCGTACTGGGAGGACGGCGTCGGGACGACCGCGGCGACGACGGCTCTCAACCGCGCGACGCACGCCCGGCTCGCCGCGGCGGAAACGCTCCTCGCCGCATCGAGCCTCCTCGCTGCCGCATCCGCCCCGATCCGGTCCCTCGAGAGCGGCCCGCCCGACGAGCCCGGCGCCCCCCTCGAGCGCGCGTTCGAGGATCTTCTCTTCTACGACGAGCACACCTGGGGCGCCCACTCGAGCGCGACCTCCCCCTACGATCCCTTCGTCGAGGAGCAGTGGGAGACGAAGCGCGACTTCGCCCGGGACGGGGCCGCGCGGGCCGCGCGCCTCCTCGAGGAGGGGAGGGAGCGCCTCGCGTCGGCGATCGCCGGGAGCGGCGGGACCGAGGTCGTCGTCCTGAACGCGCTCGGCTTCGAGCGGACCGACCTCGTCCGGGCGGAGGTCCCGCGCGCGGCGCTGGGTGGCGCGAAGGGGGCGAAAGCAATCGACGTCGAGACGGGCGAGGAATCCCCGGCGCAGCTCGCCGACTCGATCGCGGGGGACGCGGTCCCGATCGAGTTCGTCGCGAAGGGAGTCCCGCCCGTCGGATGGCGGGTCTACCGCGTCGAGGGGGCCCCGGAGGCGCTCGACGCGGCGAACCTCGGGGAGGGGACGATCGAGAACGGCCGGTGGCGCGTCCGGCTCGACGAGAAGACGGGCGCGGTGGCGAGCGCGACCGACCTCGCGAGCGGCCGCGAGTGGAGGGGACCGGACGCGGACCGCTTTCTCGGCGAGGCGATCTGGGTGAGCGGAGGGGAGGGGACGAGGGCGGTCTGGCAGGACGCTCCGCGGGCGCCCGCCTTCGAGTTCCACCGGCCCAAGCTCGAGCGCTTCCTCGAGCCGCGGAAGGGCCCGGTCTCGTGCACGGTCCGCTCCTTCGCGAAGGCCCGGCGTCTCCCCCGGATCGTCCTCGGCGTCACCCTCTATCGCGACCTCCCGCGCCTCGACCTCTCGATCGAGCTGACGAAGGACGAGACGCTCGAGAAGGAGTCGGTCCTCGTCGCCTTCCCCTTCGCCGCGGAAGGGCTCGACCGCTCGCGCCTCGCCGAGCCCCTCGGCGTCCTCGACCCGGCGAAGGGCCTCCTCCCGGGCGCCTGCGTCGACTGGTTCGCGGCGCAGGAGTTCGTCCGCTTCGCCGGGCCGCGGGCGGGCGTGACCTGGACCTCGCTCGACGCCCCGCTCCTCTTCCTCGACGGGATGCACGTCGGGGAATGGCGGAGCGTCGAGAAGTTCGCGCCCCGACCGGACGGGCTCGTCTCCTGGGCCCTCAACAATTACTGGGCGACGAACTACCGCGCCTCCCAGGGAGGCGAGTTCGTCTTCCGCTACTCGATTTCCGCGGACGCCGGTGGGGGGGGCGGATGGGAGGAGGACGCCGGCGCGCTCCGCTCCGGGCGCGCGGCGCTCATCCCCCTCGAGGCCGCCGTCCGGACGGGACCCCCGACGCCCGGGGGAGGGCGATCCCCGGTCGGATCCCTCCTCGCGGTCGAGCCCCCCGCCGCCTTCCTCAACGCCCTCAAGTTCGCCGAGGACGGGGGCGGCCTCGTCGCCCGCCTTCGCAACCTCTCGAACCGCCCCGTCGAGGCGCGCCTGCGGCTGTTGCGCTCCACCGGCCGCAATCTCTTCGCCTCCGACCTCGTCGAGTCGCGGGGGGAGGCGCTCGCGAGGGACGGGGACGCCTGGGTCGTCCCTCTGCGGGCCCGCGGGTTCGCGACGGTCCGGATCGAGTGAGCGGCCGGGCGCCTTGACCGGTCTCCCGTCGAGGGATAGACACGTTCCCCATGGTGGCGAGTGCGGCAGCCGCCATGGGGACGCCGGCGATCGCGCGCCTGTGCGACCGGCCGTTGGCGCTCCTGCCGGGCGACGGCCGGCACGGAGCGACCGCGCCCGGGAGCGCGTCCATCGTCGCCGGCTCGTGGTTTCGTCCTTCGCTACTGTTCGGGTCGTCGGAGGTGGCCGACCGAGTTCGCTCCGTTCGTGGGAGGAAGAAGGGACTGTCCAATACGAGGTGGACGCTCCAAGGAGGTCGACCGTGCGCGGATTCCTCAGGAGACTGTTCGGACGAAGGGCGACGCCGGTGGTCGACGAGCCCACGGAATCAGAAGATGGAGGAGATCTCGAGAGTGGTAAGGAGCTCGACTGGTTGCTCCCTCCGAGGACAGTGACAGACGCGGCGGCATGGGACCGGTACTGGTATGAGCGACTGTCTCACGGGGTGGCCGGATTCGTTCACATGTTCGTGGATGATGGAGCGCTTGTCGACGCCATGCGCGCCAATGGATTGAGGACCGTGCTGTGTGTTGGCAATGGCATCTCTCAGGAGCCGCGTGCGCTTGCATGGGCCGGGTTTGATGTGACCTCGCTGGACATCTCGCCGTTCGCAGCGAAGGTCGCGAGTGAGGCCGCGCCGCCCGACGCGCTGCTGGCACGCCTTGTTGGGAAGAGATCGAGTGGTCTGAACGGGAAGGTGGAGTTCGTCGTCGGCGATCTCCGTGATGCGGCATGTTGCGCAGGCCCCTATGACGTCGTGATCGAACGCAGTACGCTCCAGTTGTGGCCAAGTGCAGACCTGCCCCTGGCGATCCATGCGGTGGCGAACCGCCTGGCATCGCGTGGAATCTTCTTCAGCCAATCTCATGATGGTGGTTGGAGGCCACCAGAACCACGGAAACACGCGCTCGAATCCTGGTTCGCCGCTGAGGGCTGGAGCTTGTGGCGGGGCGATGCGGCGCTGACGGGTCGCGTCGCATGGCTGTTCATAACGACGGGATAGCGCTGGCGCGTCTAGCAGGGTGTTGAAAAACCGGGTTGAACCCGGGTGCCACGCGGGCGTAACAAGGTCGCCATGCGCGGACGAACGGATTCTCAGGGCGCCGTCTTCTACGCGATCAACCTCGAGAAGCTGGTCCCGGCCGATCACCCGCTGCGCGGGATCCGTCGGCTGGCCGAC
>CBRGOK010000551.1:0-3108 GCA_967798035.1 uncultured bacterium | reverse complement strand
CGCTCACGGCAGACCCCCCGCGACCACGAGGGTCTCGCCCGTAACGTAGTTTGCCGCGGGCCCGGCGAGGAACGCGACGGCGGCGGCGACCTCCTCCGGCCGCGCGAAGCGCCCGAGCGGCACGAGAGCCTCGAGCCCCCGGCGCCTCTCGGGGGGGAGGGAGCGAGTCATCTCGGTGTCGACGAACCCGGGAGCGACCGCGTTCACCCGGATCGAGAACCGCGCGACCTCGCGCGCGAGCGCGCGCGTGAGGGAGAGGACCCCGCCCTTCGAGGCGGCGTAGGCCGCCTGCCCCGGCCGGGGCGAGAGCGCGGAGAGGCTCGAGACGTTCACGATGCTCCCGCGCCGGGCCGGGATCATCCGCCGCAGCGCCTCCCGGCAGCAGAGGAAAGGCCCCCGGAGGTTCGTCGCGAGGAGCGCGTCGAACCGCTCGAGCGGGAGGAGGAGGGCCGGGGCCTCGTCGAGGACTCCCGCCGCCGTGACGAGGACGTCGAGCGTTCCGAGCTCGTCCGCCGCGCGGAAGGCCTCCTCGACCTGAGACGCATCGGCGACGTCGCATCGAACCACGCGGACCGCGGCGCACCGGCCCGCGAGCCGCTCGCCCGCCGCCGCGGCCGCCGTCGAGTCGCTCCGGTAGACGAGGACGAGCCCCCGGTCGCGCCGGGCCAGGGCCTCCGCGCAGGCGAGCCCGATCCCCCGCGTCCCCCCGGCGATCAGCGCGACGTCCGCCACCGGAGACGCAGTCCCTCGCCCAGGGATACCTCGCCCGGCTCGGCCGGGGGGGAAACGAGCGGGAGGAGGGAGGAGATCTCGTCGCCGTCGGAGGCGGGCTTCCCGCGCGCATCGCTCTCGACCCTCCAGCCCGCGCCGGCGGCGTCGGGACGGAGGAGGACCGCCACCGCCTCGATCCTCTCGCCGAGCCGGGTGCCGACGACGATCGCCTCGCGCGCCGCTCCCTGCGCGAGCCAGAGCGCCGCCCTCTCGAGCGCGTCCCGGCCCGCGGCGAACGTCGCGCACGGCCCGCGACACCCGAGGGCGATCGCGAGCTGCGCCGCCGGGAAGTTCGCGGCGGTCCGGAGGAACAAGGTCGGGCTGGCGAGTCCGGCCGGCGGCGGTCCCGCGAGGAACTCGGTCCGGGCCGCCCGGGGCCCCCGGTCGGCGGCGAGAACGATCGCCAGTCTTCGCGGGGGAGCGAGCGGCACGACGAGCCCGGCGCGCCGCGCCACCTCGAGGCCGACCCTCGTCGCGAGGGCGTCGGCGGGCGCGAGCTTGCGCCGCCGCTCCTCGGGGAGGGAGGGTCCGGGATCGGGCGCCGGGTCGCCCGGTCTCCACCGCTCGACGGCCGCCTCGACGAGGGTCGCGGAGATCACGCGGGG
This sequence comes from uncultured bacterium, assembly GCA_967798035.1. Taxonomy (GTDB): domain Bacteria; phylum Planctomycetota; class UBA1135; order UBA1135; family JAKEFM01; genus JAKEFM01. The sequence goes on along the minus strand of CBRGOK010000551.1, from coordinate 1,732 downwards.
AGCCTCCAGAGGAGCGCCGCCGACTGGCCGCACAGACCGACGCCGATCTGGAGGGCGACGTTCCCGTCGACGGACTCCTCCTCGCGCAGGAGCCGCGGGAGCGCGCAGGTCGGGTCGGGCTCGACGAGCCCCGTCATCGCCGGCACGGTTCCCTCCCGGAGGGCGCGGATCGCGAGGGCCGCGTCGATCGCGCCCGCCGCGCCCAGCGTGTGGCCGAGCAGCCCCTTCGTCCCGGTGACGGGGATCGATCCGAGGGCGGGACCGAGGACCGTGCGGAGGGCGTTCGCCTCGGCGGGGTCTCCCGCGGCGGTGCCAAGCGCGAAGGCCTGGACGAAGGCGATTTCCTCGGGTCGAACCCCTCCCGCCTCGAGCGCCGCCTCGATCGTGCCGGCGAGCGCCGCTCCCTCCGGCTCGACGAGCGAGGAAGGGTGGTCGCTGATCCCCGCCGCGCCCGAGACGAGCTCCGCCAGGGGAACCATGCCGCGCCGCCGCCCCTCCTCCTCGGCCAGGAGGACCAGGAACGCCGCGCCCTCCCCGAGGGCGCAGCCGTTGCGCTCCCGGTCGAACGGTCGCGGCGTTCGTCGCGCGAGCATTCCGAGGCACTCGAACCCGCGCAGGACGAGCGCGGAGACCGCGTCGACCCCGCCGGCGACCGCGCCGGCGCTCTGCCCCGCGCGGATCCGGTCGGCCGCGGTCGCGATCGCCTCCATCGAGGAGGTGCATCCGGAGACGACCGTCGTCGCGCATCCGAGCCCGTGCTCGGCCGCGAGCGTCCCGGCGAGGTCCCCGTACGGGGCCCCCTCCGGATCGCGCTCCGGATCGCCTCCCAGCCCGACCGTCGTCCCGAGGACGAGATCGAGGCCGCCCCCGCATCCCGGATCCGCCGTCGCGAGCGCCTCGCGGAGCGCCTTCCGCGCCAGCGCGAGGACCGTCGGCCCCGGGGGCCCCGCGCCGGGATCTCCCGACCGGAACGGGGCGAGCCCCGCGAAGACGGGCGAGGCGAGGACCGGGCTCGCGAGCGGGGAGAGCCTCGGCTCCCCCTTCCGCCACGCGGCCCAGACCGCGTCGAGCCCCTCCCCCGCCGCGCAGGCGGCGCCCGAGCCGTAGGCGAAGACCCGCGTCCCGGTCACGGTGCGAGGAGCCGGGCGAGGCTCACCGATCCGGCGGGATCCGCCCCGAGGACCCAGGCGCCTTCCCCCTCGTCAGAGCGCGGAGAGCCGGGGAGGGGAGGAACGCTCTCGCCTCCCACGGCGAGGGCGGCGAAGGCGAGGTGGAGGGCCGCGGTCCCGGCGAAGGCCTCGCCGATCGCCGGCTTGATCGAGACGCGCGCGGTCCCCGTCGCTCCGAGCCGCTCGAGGAGAGGCTCCTCGATCGCCTCGCAGACCCCTCCGTTGGCGGAAGGGAAGATCCACCGCGGCGCGGAGAACCCGACAGCGGCCGCCGCGACGGCGGCGACCGCCTCCTCGGGCTCGCCCGGTCGAAGCGCGCCGACGATCTCCGCCACCCGGGCGAGCGGTCGCGCGCCCCGGCGCGCGGCCGAGTCGGGCGATTCGAGCACGAGCGCTCCCGCCGCCTCGCCGAGCCGGAAGCCCTCGCGCGCGGGGGAGAAGGGGAGGCACCCGATCCCCTCGGATCCCCCGCGGAGCACGCCGCAGTTCCGGAAGACCGGCTCCAGCTCGGCAATCCACGAATCGCAGCCGACGAGGAGGGCGCGCTGCGCCCGACCGGAGGC
>CBRGOK010000550.1:0-3118 GCA_967798035.1 uncultured bacterium | reverse complement strand
CCGCCGCCCCGGCCGCCGCCGCCACCGCGTCCGCCGCCGCCGACGCCGAAGCCGGAGCGCTGGAAGCCGCCGCCCCCTCCTCCGGTGCGCTCGCGAGCCTCGTTCACCGTGAGGGCCCTGCCCTCGATCTCACGGCCATTGAGAGCGGTCGCGGCCTCCTGGGCCGCGCTCGCCGAGGCGAGCGTCACGAAGCCGAAGCCTCGCGACCGGCCCGTCTCCCGGTCCTTGACGACCGTGATCTCGGTCGGCGTGTGTCCGGCCTCGACGAAGAGCGCGCGGAGCGCGTCCTCGTCCACCGTGAACGGCAGGTTCCCCACGTACAGTCTCGTTCCCATCGGATCTCCTACGATCCTCCCGGTCCGCACTCTGGTAGTAGCCGATCCACCTCCGCCGCGGAGTCCGTGCACGGGTTCAGAGCGGACCGCAGGGTCCTCCCCCGGCCGGAATCCGCGGCCCTGCCCGGGCCACGCGACGCCGCCCGGTTGGGCAGCGTCCCACTTCCCGCAGAAGGAACGATCGCGGAGATGACCAAGAAAAACGCCTTCGTGCCCGGGCCCGTAGGCGTTTGGGAGACGCAGTGGGCGAGAGCTCGAACGCGAACGGGGCACACTGTACCGGCCTTTTTTCGGCATGCAACGGCCGGCGGGTAAAGGGGAGGGGGGGTGACCCCCGGGGGGGGGCCTTGCCTTGATCCATCCCTCATCCGGAGTTAGCGTCTTTCTCCCCTCCGCGGGGGGCGGGAAGTGCCGCCCCCGCCGACGCCCACACGAAAAGGGAGTGAAGCCATGGTGACCTCGGGGCTGCTACGGGCGAAACGGGGGGGGATGGTTCTCGGCCTCCTCCTCTCCTTCCCAGGCGCGCCCGCCGTCGGACGCGCGCGGCTCGAGGGATACCCCGTCCCGGGGACGAGTTGGGCGGGGGCCGGAACGATGAAGGCGAAGCTCGTGGGGCAGGGGACCCTCGGCGGCCCCACGGACTTCATCCTCGACTTCGGGCCGATCGCGTCCCTCGGCCTCGGGCCCGACGAGTTCCAGATCCTCGTCGACGACGGGACCGACACCCTCACCTTCGAGGGGACCTACGAGGAGGTCGCGCCCGGTCGCGTCAGCCTCCTCCCGTCCGTCGCCTCCTACGCGGGTGCCTGGTGCGACCTCTTCCTCGCCGGCGGCGCCGAGAAGTTCGATATCGAGGTCCTCAAGATGAAGATGAATGCGAGGGCGAAGGAGACCGGCGAGGGGGAAGTCCTCCGGTTCGGCTTCTCGAGCCGGTCGGTCGTGACGATCACGCTCCTCGGGGAGACGACGACGGCCGGCCTGAAGGTCTCGATCCGGGGCGCCGCCTACCAGTACTGACCGGGCGTCGGATCGAAGGGGATGGAGCGCGGAGCGGGGAGGGGATCGCGCTGCGCGGGGCTCCTCCTCCTTGCCCTCGCGGGCTGCTCCTCGGCCGACCGGATGCTGCGGATCCAGCCCTTCTCGAGCCGCAGCGCGCCGCGGGCCGACCGGGTGAACCTCTGGCCGCTCGCCTACGCGAACGGGGAGGAGTTCGCCCTCCTCTGGCCCCTCCTCGACGTCGACGACCGCGGCTTCGCGCTGCGCCCCCTCCTCGCGAAGGATGACACGCGCTGGTCGATCCTCTATCCCCTCGCCTCGTTCGACGCGGCGAGCGGCGAGGGGTGGATCGGCCCCCTCTACGACACGGGCGATTACGAGGGGATCTTCCCCGTCGCGGGCTTCGACGGGCTGAGCTACGTCGGCCCCCTCTACTGGACGAAGGAGCACGGCGAGGTCGAGTCGGGCGGGCTCTTCCCGATCGCCCATCTCTCGAAGGGGTGGAGCTACGTCGGGCCCGCCTTCTGGTCGAAGGACGACTCGGGGGAGGTGGAGCGGGCCGGGCTCTTCCCCCTCGCCGCGATCGCGCCGGGGTGGGGGTACGCGGGCCCCGTCTGGTGGGGAAGGGGAGCGGGAGGCAAGGTCGACTCCTGGGGCGTCCTCCCCCTCTTCGGGACCGGTCCTCTCCAGCACGCGGGTCCCCTCTGGCGGATGAGGGATGAGGAGGGGCGCGTCACCTCCTACGGGCTCTTCCCCCTCCTCGGGGCGGACGCGGACGGCAAGAAGGTCTTCGTCCTCCCCTTCTACGCGCACTCGATCTCCGAGGAGGCGGCGACGCGGGCCTTCCTCCTCGGCCTCGCCGTCTTACGGCGGACGCCGGAAGGGGAGACCGACGGGATCCTCCCCCTCTGGTTCCGCGCGGCGCGCGAGGGGGCGGAGGACTCCGTCCTCTTCCCCCTGTACTACCGGCGCGCCCGCGGCGAGGTGACGCGCGTCTTCACGCTCCTCGGCGACCGGCGCGTCGAGGGGAAGGAGTCGGGGCTCAACGTCTACCCCCTCTGGTGGTCGAGCGAGGGGCCGTCGGGAGCGTTCCGGATGCTCGTCCCCCTCTTCTATTACAAGGAGGAGGGGACCCGCCGGACGGTGCTGACTCCGCTCGGCGGTCGCGGCTGGGACGCCTCGGGGAAGACGCGATTCGTCAACGTCCTCGGTCCCCTCTTCCACCGGAGCGAGTCGGAGTCGGGAGAGGACCGGACGATCTCCTTCCTCTGGCCGCTCGTCGAGCACGAGCGGCGGGGGGAGGAGGTCTCGACGAGGGTCGTCCCGTTCTACGGGTCCTCCTCCTCGCCGGCGGAGAGCGGGTCGTGGTTCGCGGCGGGCCTCGGCGGCCTCCACTCGGGCGAGACCGGAAGCTCCTGGCGCCTCTCTCCCCTCGCCTCGGCCTCCTCCGAGGAGGAGTCCCCCGGCTTCCTCTACGACTGGAACCTCTTCCGGACCCGCGCCTTCGGCGGCAAGAGGGAGACGCGCCTCTTCCTCCTCTACGAGGGCCGCCGCGAACCCGACCTCGTCGAGGACACGGCGCTCCTCGGCTTCGCCCGCCGGCGGCGCGACGCGCTGGGGACCGCCTGGCACGTCTGGCCGCTCGCCACCTACGCCTCGGGCGACGCGGAGTACGACCCCCTCTTCGGGATCACCCTCCTCGGCCTGCGTTCCTCGCCGAAGAGGAGCCGGATCGACGTCGCGAGCCCCTTCCTCTTCAGCCTCGACCGCTCCACCTCCGGCGACGA
>CBRGOK010000549.1:0-3136 GCA_967798035.1 uncultured bacterium | reverse complement strand
CCAGGCGCAGCTCGTTCCCGGCGTCGTCCTCGACGGCGATCTCGTCGCCCGGCCGGGCGTCGTGGAGCTCGACGCGCAGGTGACACCGCAGCGACACGACGATCCTCATCCCCTCCGGCGGCAGCGGGTCGGGGATCGGGACCTGTTTCGGAAGAACCGCGTCCCCTCCGAGGCCGAGGAGGGCCCCCTCCCGGGGAACGCCCGGAAGCTCGAAGCGCCCCTCCGGGTCCGTGGTCGCTCCTCCGCGCCTCGTGGAGTGAGACACTCCCTGGAAGCCCTCCCCCTCGCCGGCCGACCCCGGTCCATGGACGCGGAAGAGGAGTCGGGCGATCTCGAGTCGGACGCCGGGGACGGGCCTGCCCTTCCGGGACAGGACCTGTCCTCGCACCCTCTCGTGGAGGGCGCTCTCCGGAAGGACGATCTCGATCCCTTCGGTCCCCGCGGGGACGGCGGAGGCCCTGGCGAGCACGAGCGAGGCGGTGTCGAGGGCGGCCAATGCATAGGACCGGTCGAGGAGGCCTCCGACCCGGAAGCGCCCCTCCCCGTCCGCGTGGACGCACCAGGCCTGCGGGCCGCCGCGGAGGAGGGTCTCGAGGTGGGCGAGGTTCCCCTCGACGCTGCCGAAGGGTTTCGGATCCTCCACCCAGACCTGCGCGTTGGGGACGGGTCGACCGTCGGCGTGTCGCACCCTCCCCCCGATCGACAGGGGCGGAGCCCCGAGGCGAAGGAGGACGGACTCGGGCCAGGAGGGGACGGCCGTCCCTGGAGCCCGCGGCGCCTCGTAGAACGCGGGCGAGTAGCCTTCCTTGAGAGCCGTCAGCGAGGCCGAATCCGGCGTCTCGCGGAGGTCGAGCGTGAACGCTCCCCCCGGGTCGGTACGCGCCGCCTCTGCGCCGGCGGACACCCAGGCGTCGGGAACCGGAGAGCCGCGCGAGTCGACCACCCGTCCGCGGACGACCGCCCGCTCGGGGGAGGGCCGGCGGAGGACGATCTCGATCGACCCGTCGGAGGACGTGGGAAGGGGAACCCGGGAGGCTTCGAATCCCTCGCGCGTGGCGACGAGCGTCCCGTCCCGCACGGAGGGCGCCCTCGGAAGTTCGAATCCTCCCTCCTCGTTGGAATCGGTGGTCCACGCCGCCTCGACGCAAGAGTCGAGGACCTCGGGAAAACGGGCCCGGAATCCCGCGGGGAGCTCGACCTCCACCCGCGCCCCCGGGACGGGGGCGCCGCCTTCGTCGACCACGCGCCCGCCGAGGGAGATGGACGAGGCCACGACGACGACGGGATCCTGTCGGGACGCTGTCGGTTCGTGCATCGCCACGAGGACGGTGGCGACCGCCGGGCCCGTCCCGACGAATCGCCCCGCGGTGCCGGGGGGCTCCGTCTCGAACGTCCCGTCGGGTCCGCTCGTTGCGCGTCGGCGCGCGCCGGCCGGGGGAGACTCGCCCCGGGGGATGAACTCGATCTCGACGCCGGCAGCCGGGCGGCCTTCCGAGTCGAAGACGCGACCGTGGAGGAGGACCTGCGGGGGCGGTTCCGGTGGGGACGCGGGCTCGACGCCCGCTGCCGGGAGTTCACTTCGAAAGGGAGGCGGGGGAGGAGTCTCCGGCGTCGCACCTTCCTTTCGACCGGCGGAGGACGGAGCGGCGGCGACCGTCGGCTCGGACGCGCGCGCATCGTCCGGCGATCGAGCGCCGGTTCCGAGGATCCAGAGGGCGCCCGACAGCGCGACGAGAACGAGGGCCCCGATCGCGAGTTTCGTCTTCGTCGCCATGAGGAGACCTCCGAGGAGCGGGGTCGAGAATCCCGCGGGGGGTTCCGCGAAAGGGAGGAGGGCGACGAGCCACGCCCGGCGGTCGCCTTCCCTCGCGAGGTCGAGACGGAGGCGCAGTCGCGCGAGCCCGCGGGCGAGGCGGCTCTTCACGGTCGCGACGGGCACTCCCGTCCGCTCGGCGATCCGGCGGGGGGGCAACCCCTCGAGGAAGCGGAGCAGGATCGCCGTCCGGTAGGGCTCCTCGAGCGCGAGCACCGCGTCGACGACCTCGCGCTGGAGCGCGGCGCGCTCCACGAGATCCGCCGCCGGGTCGAGCGCCTCCGGCCGGGCCGCCCGTTCCTCGCGCGCCCTGCGGCGGGCCTCCCTCCGCCTCGCCTGGCGGAGGAGGTTGCGCACGACGGTCGCGAGCCAGCCGCGGATCGGTCGATCGGTCCGCGGGGAGGCCTCGAGCGCCGCGAGGCAGGCGTCCTGGGCGAGGTCGTCGGCGAGGTGGGCGTCGGCGACGAGGCTCCGGGCGAGACTGCGCACCCAGCCCACCTCGGAGAGGAGGACCTCCTGGTCGAAGACCCGGGGAGCCCGAGACATGACTTCGAAGGGAGACATGCCGGGATGGGCGAAACGGATTCAGGGTCCCCGGGTCCCCGGGGGACCGCAACCTCCTCGGGAGGCCCCTCGGGATCAGACGGCGAAGTCGCGCCGGCGGAGGACCCGGTTCGAGAGGGCGGTGAAGACCGCGGCGAGCGAGAGGAGGACCGCGACGCACGTCACCGGCCCCGGCGGGTCGGCCTCGATCGGCATGCCGTCGAAGACCTCCCCCCGCAGGTCGCAGGCCCTCGTGAGGAGCCCCTCGAGGTAGCGGTGCACCGTTAGCGCCTTGAGTTCCCCCGGGATCGCGGCGACGAAGCCCTCCCACCCGAAGGAGATGAGGAGGCCCCAGAGGACGGGATGGGGGACGGAGAGCCCGAGGAGGATGAACCCGCAGCCGTAGGTGAGGGAGGCGAGGCCGAGGATGGCGACGACCCGCAGGCCGGTCTCGACCGCCTGCTGCTCCGCGAAGGGGTCGGCCCCCCTCAGGAGCGCCGCCGCGGCGAAGATCCCGCCGCCGAGAAACAGCGCCGTGACGAGGACGACGGCCGCGCTCTTCGCGAGGAGGAAGGAGAGCCTCGAGCGCGGCCGCGTGAGGAGGTAGGGGATCGTCTTGCCGTCGATCTCGTCCCCGAACGCCGTCGTCCCGTAGAACATCAGCAGGAGGACGGAGAGGTAGAAGAGGGAGATGGGGGCGAGCCACATCCGGAGGAGCTCGAGCGGGTCGACCCCGTGGCGGGGCCGCAGGCGGAACATGGCGGCGCCGGCGCAGGGGAG